>NZ_JBFJMY010000144.1:0-9736 GCF_041633695.1 Hydrogenophaga sp. | reverse complement strand
GCCAGTACGGTCTGGGGCGCTGCCGCCCATGCCCAGGGCCTGCGCTTGTCCAACCGCCTCAATCTGCCCAGCCAGCTGTCGCAGGGGTCGACCACCCAGCAAACGGCGGACTTCATCGTCGCGCTGGTCAATTCGGAACCGATCACCAACACCGAAGTGCGCCGGCGGGTGCTGCGTGTGGAGCAGCAGCTGACCCAGCAAGGCGCGGTCATGCCGGCCCGCGATGTGCTTGCCCGCCAGGTGCTTGAGCAGCTGGTGCAAGAGCGCGCACAGCTGCAAACGGCGGTCGAGCAAGGCCTCCGGGTGGATGAAGCGACGCTGCTGCAGGCCGAGCAAAACATCGCGGCCCAGAACCAGTTGAGTCTGGAAGACTTCCGCCGCCGGGTGGCGTCCGAGGGCTTGGACATCAACAGTTTGCGCAACGAATTGCGCAACCAGATCTTGTTGCAGCGTTTGCACGACCGCGAGGTGCAAAGCCGCGTCAATGTGACCGAATCCGATATCGACGCCTTCATCCGGGAGCAGCAGAACGCGCCCGACAGCAGCCAGCTGGAGCTGAACCTGGCCCAGGTACTGGTGCAAACGCCGGAAAACGCCAGCGCCGAGCAGATCCAGCAAGCGCAAGCCAAGGCCCAGAGCGTGGCCGACAAGGCACGCAGCGGCACCGATTTCGCTCAGCTCGCGCGCGAATTTTCCGACGCACCCGAACGCGCCAATGGTGGGCTGCTCGGCCTGCGCGCGGCCGATCGCCTGCCGCCCCTGTTTGTAGAGGCCACCAAGGCCTTGCGCGCCGGCGACATCGCCGGACCGGTGCGCAGTCCTGCGGGCTTCCATGTGCTCAAGCTCGTGGAGAAGCGGCAGGCCGGTTTGCCCGACGTGCAAGTGACCCAGACCCACGCGCGCCACATTTTGCTGCGCACCAGCGCACAGCTCAGCGAGAGCGCTGCGGTGGCCCGCCTCAACCAGTTCCGCCAGCAGATCGCCGACGGCAAGAGCAGTTTCGAAGCGCTTGCGCGCGAACACAGCCAGGACAGCTCGGCGCGCGAAGGTGGCGATCTGGGTTGGGCCAATCCCGGACAGTTTGTGCCCGAGTTCGAAGAAGCCATGAACGGCCTGCGCACTGGCGCGGTGTCGGCGCCGCTGGTCTCGCGTTTTGGCGTGCACCTGATCCAGGTGGTTGAACGCCGCCAGACCACGCTCAGCCAGCGCGAGCAGCGCGAGATCGTGCGCGGCCTGTTGCGCGAGAAGAAGGCGGAAACCGCTTTGCAGAGCTGGAGCCAGGACGTGCGTGGCCGGGCTTACGTGGAATACCGCGAAGACCCCAAGTTATGAGGTGTTTTCTGAGCCGCGTTCGGGGCAAGGCATGAAGCACATCGCCCGCAAGCGTTTCGGACAGCACTTCCTGACCGACGCGGCCGTCATCGAAAACATCGTCGCGGCGATCGCGCCGCAGCCGGGTGACGCCATGGTCGAGATCGGCCCTGGACTGGCCGCCCTGACCCAACCGCTGGTGGAGCGGCTCGGCCGGCTCACCGTGATCGAACTGGACCGCGACCTCGCCAGCCGCTTGCGCAGCCACGGCCAGCTCGACGTCATCGAATCCGATGTGCTGAAGGTCGATTTCGCGCAGCTCGCAGCGTCCATGGGCGGCGCACAAGATGGCGCCGCCACGCAGCCCTCCCCGGTGGGGGCCAAACTCCGTGTGGTGGGCAATCTGCCTTACAACATCTCCACGCCCATCCTGTTCCACCTGCTGGACCATGTGAGCGTGGTGCGGGATCAGCACTTCATGCTGCAAAAAGAAGTCATCGACCGCATGGTGGCGCGGCCCGCCACGTCGGACTACAGCCGGCTCTCAGTCATGCTGCAATGGCGCTACGCCATGGACAACGTGCTGTTTGTGCCGCCGGAAAGTTTCGATCCGCCGCCCCGTGTGGACAGTGCCATCGTGCGCATGGTGCCGCTGGGCGAACCGCCCATCATCGACCTGGCCCGCTTTGGGCAAATGGTGCAGGTGGCCTTCAGCCAGCGCCGCAAAATTTTGCGCAACACCTTGGGCCGCTGGCTGGATGAACAAGGCTTTGGCGGCGAATTCGACCTGCAACGCCGGGCCGAGGAAGTCCCGGTGAGCGAATACGTGGGTCTGATCAAGACCTTGCAGGCATGAAAAAGCCCCGACAGGTGTCGGGGCTGGTCCAGTGGCGCCAGCGGACTGGCGCGGCGTCAGACGATCAGGCCGCAGCCAGCCAGTAGCCGGCGTTGAACGGGCTGCTCATGCGCAAGGCCATCGGGCTCACATCCAACAGCTTGTCGGTCGGCATGGGCTCGTCGTTTTCCACCTCGATCGGTGCCTCGCCCTTGGACGAACGGGCGACCGAGAACGAGTAGAAGCAGCGGAACGGAATCTTGCGATCGGCCCAGTAGTCGGCCGTGTCGCGGAAGATGTCGAGCAGCTGCTCACGGGCTTCCTTGTCGAACTTGGCGTGCGCTGGGATGTGCTCCAGTACCACGATGAATCCGGTTTGCGGCCCCGACTTGTGGACCAGATCGGTCATGCAATCGTAGAGCGCGTCAAAATTTTTGCCGAAATGCGTGGGCAAGGTGTATTGGGCTGCGATCAGCTCCAGCACATCTTGCTTGCTTTGGGCTTTGGCCAAGTTGGCATACAGGAAGTGGTGGCCGAGATGCTCGGCCGCCACCTGCAGTTCCTTCACGCCATAGGCGCGAATCGACTGAACAATGTTGGTGCGTACTTGACGAAGTGGCGTGTCCATCTCCGCGTCTCTTTCTACAGTAAGGTTTAAAAATTCCATCTATATCTACCGCGACCTCACTGCGCGATCAGCTGAAAGCTGGCGTAGTGATCCTCGGTATAAAAACATGCTTCAGGGACCGTGGGCTGCATTCCGCCGCACACGATCCGTCTAGCCCCGCGATGGTCCAGCCCCGGGGTGGGCACTGTGTATTCGCGGTAATAACCTCGTACCTGGCTGGGCAGCAAGCGCTCACGGTTGCCAAAAACGGTGCCGTCCTTTTCGTAGGGAAAAGGTCCGCCACGCCGGATCAGGCCCATCACTTCCCGACCTTGAACCGGTAACCCTGCAAAGACCAGAGAAGCATCGGCTGCCACCGACATGGTGGGGGCGCTGGGTGCTCGGGCATCTACCAGCACCGCACCCACAGTGGCTGCGATTGCAGCCACCAAGGCCAGTGTTCCCACCAGCCGAGCGCCCCGTTTCCCTGTCCGGATCCGATTCAGATCCATGAAAGCCTTTGCCTCTTCTGTCGCTAACCCTCTAGAAATTCCCAAAAAATGCGTCTTACAAACGCCTTTTTCAGGGGATTCGGGAGGGGCGGGTTAACCCTGAATTCCAAGTTCGTTAGTGTGCACTAAGCCCCGGAATAAAGCAAGCAGTTGCTGAATTTTCGAGCAGATAGAAGGGCCGTAAAAATCGGTAAAAGTTAGTGCTTACCTTCCGTGCAAGCGCTATTTGGCGGCGTTCACTTCAGCCACCGTCAAAGCCGTCATGTTCACGATGCGGCGCACGGTCGTGCTGGCGGTGAGAATATGCACCGGTTTGGCCACGCCCAGCAGCATGGGGCCGATGGCGATGTTGCCGCCGGCGGCGGTTTTCAGCAGGTTGTAGGCGATGTTGGCCGCGTCGATGTTGGGCAGCACCAGCAGATTGGCGTCGCCTTTGAGCACGGAATTGGGCATGACGGCGTGGCGGGCGGCGCCGTCCAGCGCCACATCCCCCTGCATCTCGCCGTCAACTTCCAGCCACGGGGCCTTGGCTTGCAGAATGGCCAAGGTTTCTCGCATCTTGAGGGCGCTGGGCTGGTTGGAGGAGCCGAAGTTCGAGTGCGAGAGCAGCGCGGCCTTGGGGGTGATGCCAAAGCGCAGGATCTTGCGCGCGGCCATTTGGGTGATTTCTGCCAACTGGGCCGCGCTGGGGTCGTAATTCACATGGGTGTCTACCAGGAACAACTGGCGGCCCGGCAACATCAGCGCGTTCATGGCGGCGTAACAGCAGGCATTCTCCCGCTTGCCAATCACCTGGTCGATGTATTCCAGGTGCATGGCGGTGTTGCCCCAGGTGCCGCAGATCAGGCCATCGACCTCGCCTTTGTGCAGCAGCATGGTGGCGATCAGCGTGAGGCGCCTGCGCATTTCGATCTTGGCCAATTGCGCGGTGACACCACGGCGCTCGGTCATGGCCAGATAGCTCTGCCAGAAGTCGCGGTAGCGGTGGTCTTGTTCGACGTTGACGACGTCGTAGTCCAGGCCTTCCTTCAGGCGCAGTCCGAATTTCTCGATGCGCTGGGCGATGATGGCCGGACGGCCGATCAAGGTCGGGCGCGCCAGATCCTCGTCGACCACCACTTGGCAGGCGCGCAGCACGCGTTCTTCTTCGCCCTCGGCATAGGCCACCCGCTTGCTGGGCGACAGCTTGGCGGCTGCGTAAACCGGCTTCATCATGGTGCCCGAAGCAAAGACAAAGCTCTGCAGCTTCTGGCGGTAGGCGTCCATGTCGGCGATCGGGCGCAAGGCCACGCCGCTGTCCGCCGCCGCCTGGGCGACGGCGGGCGCGATTTTCATCATCAGGCGCGGGTCAAACGGCTTGGGGATCAGGTATTCGGGACCAAAGGCCAGTTTTTCACCGGCATAAGCAGCGGCCACCACCTCGCTTTGTTCGGCCTGGGCCAGCTCCGCGATGGCGTGCACCGCCGCGATTTCCATCTCGTCGGTGATGGTCGATGCGCCCGCGTCGAGCGCGCCTCGGAAGATGTACGGGAAACACAGGACGTTGTTGACCTGGTTCGGGTAATCGCTGCGGCCGGTGGCCATGATGATGTCGCCGCGCACCGCGTGCGCATCTTCGGGTGCGATTTCAGGGTTGGGGTTGGCCAGGGCAAAAATCACCGGCCGCTGGGCCATGCTGGCCACCATCTCGGGCTTGAGCACGCCGCCTGCGGACAGGCCGAGGAAAACATCGGCGCCGACCATCACTTCTTTGAGCGTGCGGGCGTCGGTTTTTTGGGCGTAGAGGATTTTGTCTTCGTCCATCAGCTCGGTGCGGCCCTCAAAGACCACACCCGCCAGATCGGTCACGAAGACGTTTTCGCGCTTCAAGCCGACCTTGAGCAGCAGGTTCAGGCAGGCCAGAGCCGCTGCACCCGCGCCCGAGGCCACCAGCTTGACTTGTGCAATGTCCTTGCCCGCGACCTTGAGGCCGTTGACCATGGCCGCGGCCACGGTGATGGCGGTGCCGTGCTGGTCGTCGTGGAACACCGGGATGTTCATGCGCTTGCGCAGCTCACGCTCGACGTAGAAGCAGTCCGGGGCCTTGATGTCTTCCAGGTTGATGGCGCCAAAAGTGGGTTCGAGCGCCGCGATGATCTCGACCAGTTTGACCGGGTCTTTTTCGTTGATCTCGATGTCGAACACATCGACCCCGGCGAACTTCTTGAACAGCACGCCCTTGCCTTCCATCACCGGCTTGGCGGCCAGCGGACCGATGTCGCCCAGGCCGAGCACAGCCGTGCCGTTGGTGATGACCCCCACCAGATTGCCCCGGCTGGTGTATTTGAAAGCGTTGTTCGGGTCTTTGACGATTTCTTCGCAGGGAGCGGCCACGCCCGGGGAGTACGCCAGTGCCAGGTCGCGCTGGTTGGTCAGTTGTTTGGTGGCAGCGATAGCCACCTTGCCGGGCACCGGAAACTCGTGGTACTCCAGCGCGGCTTTGCGCAATTCGGCGCGCTTGTTGTCCGGGGCGGTATCGGTGCTCATGGCTTTGTCTCCAGAGGGTTGTGTGTTTTGCAATGCGGAAAGCAATCGCGCATTATAAATAGAGACATGGGAAAACCCTAGTACGTGGAATGCCCTACAGAGCGCTCTGCTATTGGGTCGAACGCGCCCATGGACCGCGCTCGACCGGCCGCTCGAAGGTGTTGCGGCGCGGGGAACGCAGTATGCGCCCAGCGGTGGGGCGGGCGGACGTGTGTGTGGGGGTTTTCTTTACCCGGCGCGGTGGTCGGGCGCGGGCAAGCCAGGCATCAGGCCAGGGCTGCGGATTGGAACGGTTCGTCGTGTTTTTGCAGGTGGGCCACCGACAGGCCGGGTGCACATTCCGACCAGAGGGCGCGGGCACAAGACTCGCATTTGCCACATTGGGTGGCCACGCCGTGTTCCATCTGGATGTCGTCAAAGTCCATGCCCGAGCGCGCGCAACGTGCAATGGTTTGGTCGCTGACGCGGCGGCATACACAGACAATCATGGCGCTGGGCTCGGAGTTGGGACGAGTGCAAATGATAATTGATCGTATTCAATGAATCAAGCCCCGCTCCCACCCGATCCGACGACCGGCGCCCGGTTGACTCAGCTGGCGCTGTCCATCTGGCTTTGCAGGTAGTTGGGCAGACCGACGCGGCCGACGAGTTCGATCTGGGTTTCCAGGAAGTCGATGTGTTCTTCGGTGTCTTCCAGAATGGTCTGCAGCAGATCGCGCGAGACGTAGTCGCGCACGCTTTCGCAGTAGGCGATACCGTCCTTGATGGTGGCTTGCGCGCCTTGCTCCAGCGCCAGGTCGCTGCTCAGGATTTCGGGCACGTCCTCTCCGACGTTGAGCTTGCCCAGGTCCTGCAGATTGGGCAGGCCGTCGAGCACGAAGATGCGGTCCATCAACAGGTCGGCGTGTTTCATTTCGCCGATGGATTCGGCGTATTCCTTGGCCGCGAGCTTGCCCAAGCCCCAGTGCTTGAGCATGCGGTAGTGCACGAAATACTGGTTGATGGCGGTCAGCTCGTTTTTGAGTTGCGCTTGTAGATGCGAGATCGCTTTGGGATCGCCTTGCATGGAGTGTCCTTTGTGGTGGGGGGTTGGAGACCGGGCTTGCGCCCGCGTGGCGTGCTGCAAAGGGTGAGGGCATGGATGTCTTGCAAATAAGAATCATTCGCATACAATGGGCGCTCACCACACGTTTTCACCATGGGGAGTTTGCATGAATCCACCACCGTACGGGTCGTTTGACGAGGAATATGTGTTGCCTTCTGTCGAGGCCTTGCTGGCCGGAACATTGGCCCTGATGACGGGCTGCGCGCAAGCATCGGGCCCGGCCACCCACCGCGCGCTGATGGCCGGCAAGGTGGTGTCCAACCTGTCGGACCTGAGCGAGCACCCGGACCTGTCGCCGCCCATGCGTCGGATGCTGGGCAATCTCTGTGGTCGCTGGCAACAAGAAGTGCGGGCTTGCGATCCATGCGCGGCAGCGGCGCGGGCCATGCCGCCATCGCGCACCCTCCAGTAGCGGGCCAAACATGTCGGTGTATTCAAACGGGTCCACAGGTGAAGCCACGCAGGAGCTGGCGCAGGAACACGGCGTCTTGCTGCGCCAACTGGGGCGCCTGCAAAGCCGCATGGCCTTGATGCTGGCGGGGCATGCAAAGGAAGTACAGCGCCTGCAAGCCGAGGTGCTGCGGCTGCGGGGGCGCCTGCTGGTGGCGAGTACGCGGGTGTACTGGGGCTTGGGCGCGCGCCTGGATGCACCGTTTTACTTGCCCAGTGGCAGCGTCGTTCCAGGAGTTGATGCCACCGCGCGCAAACCGGTGGCAACGGCAGCGGCCGTGCTGTGCCAGACCGGTTGCGTGGGCCACGCCCACCATTGGTTGGGGGAAGACGGGCAATGCCGTTTGAACGGTGAACCATGCGTGCGCTTGCAGGGCGCAGCGCTGGTGGGAACGGTCTTGCCCTGGTCCACCGATCGCTGAGGCGGGCTTCCAGCAACCCACCTGCCGATTGGCGGCTGCGCAAAAGGCGGCAAGCGCCACCGCTAATCCGGCCCCGAAACCACTTCCGAACAAGCCATCTGCTCCCTCAACCAATGCACCACGGTGCCGATGGCTTCGCTCTTGGGGTGGTTGGGAGCCGCCACGACCGAGAAGCGCAAGCCGGGCATGCCATGTGGATGCACCCGCATCAAGCGACCCAGGGCCAAGTCGGACCGGACCAGCACGCTGCTCAACAGGGCCACGCCGACGCCTTCGAGCGCGGCCTGCACAACCAACATCTCGTCGCTGAAGCCCAGGCAGTCTGCGTCGTTGAAATCCACGGCGCCCATCGAGGCCATCCAGCGTTCCCAGGTGGGGCCACCCAGGTGGTCGTTTTTCCAGCTGAACTGGAGCAGCCGTTGGTGCTTCAGGGTCTCAAGCGACGAGCCCGTCGGCAAGAGGCCTGGCGTTGCCACGGCTATGTATTCATCGTCCGCGAGCGGCCATGCGTCCAGTGGCGCGTGGTCTCCGCGCCCGTAGCGCACCGCCATGTCGGCGTCGCCGCGCCGCAGATCCACCACGCGTTCGGTGGTGTCGATCGCGAGCGTCATGGCGGGGTGGGCCGCGTAGAACTGCGGCAGCGCAGGCACGATGACGCGCGAGGCGAAGGCCGGTGTCGCGCTGATGCGGATGTGGTGACTCGAGGCCTGGAGTCCGTTGATACCCGCCGTCATGCGGTCGAAGCTGTCGCGCAGCACCGGGTACAAGTGCAGGCCCGCCGGTGTGAGGGCGATGGAGCGTGGCAGGCGGTCAAACAGGCGCGTACCCACCAGGCTCTCGAGGTGGCGGATCTGGTGGCTCACGGCGGTGGCGGTGACGCACAGCTCGTCGGCCGCGCCTTTGAAGCTGAGGTGGCGTGCAGCCGCCTCGAAGGTGCGCAGCGCGTTCAGCGGCGGCAGTTTGCGGCGGGGTGGTGTCATGTGATGTGTGCGGGTGCTCCGGCCTGCGCCAGCGAACGGGCGAGCCGCAGCAGAAAACCATCGCGCCCTTGAGGCACGCTGAGCAACACGCTGGTGGGTGCTCCGTCAGCGTCCAGGCCACTGGGTAGCGCAAGGCCGGGCATGTCCAGGAAACTGCCGGGCATGGTCATCGACAGCGCACGCCGGTTCTGGGCGTGAAAGTCCTCGGGCGATGCGATCTCTTGCATACGCGGTGCGGTGCTGGGTGTGGTCGCGCTCACGAAGACCGTGTGGCCTGGCACGCTGGCAGCCTGTTGGGCGATGAGACCCAGGCGCGCCTGCCGAAGGGTGCAGGCGCCGTCCGGTGACAGCGTGTCCCGCGCCAGCTCCAGCCGTTCCCGGATGCGTGGGTCCAGCCGCGCTGCAGTGGCCGGCGCCAGCCAGCCGCCCAAGGTGCGCAGCGCCTCGTGCGCGGCCAAGGTCCCGTACCGGTTGAACAGCGTTTGCACCGCGTGCACATGGGTGTGCGTGGCCCACTGCACGGCGTGGCCCGCCGCCTGCAACCGTTTGCCAATGCGCTGCACGTGCTCGGCCACCACCGGATCGACTGCGATGCCCGGTGGCCCGGCAAGGTCGATCACGAACAGCGGCGCCTCATCCCGGGCGCTGTCTTCGTTGGCAACAGGGCCGGCCAGAACCGCATCGGCCGCTGCGATGAGATCGACCCGGTGGGCCAGCAGGCCGATGCTGTCCAGCGTCGGCGACAGCGTCCAAAGGCCCGCGGTGGGGTAGCGCCCCGAACTGGCGCGAAAACCCGCCAGACCGGTGAACGACGCCGGTACCCGCACCGAGCCCGAGGTGTCGGTGCCCACGGCGATTTCGCACAGGCCCAGTGCCACGGCGGCAGCGGCACCGCTGGACGAGCCGCCGCACACGCGCTCGTCGCCAGCGGGCAGCGCAGGGTTGCGCGGCGTCCCAAAGTGGGGGTTCGCGCCGAGCCCGCTGAAGG
>NZ_JBFJMY010000143.1:0-9875 GCF_041633695.1 Hydrogenophaga sp. | reverse complement strand
GGCGACGCCGACGGCGGCGCGGGGGTGATCTTTAGAACCCCTCCGGCGTCTTCAGGTGCCAGTCGGTTGCTTTTTGGAAAGCGTGCGCCGTTTGCAGCAGTTCAGCCTCGCGGAAATAGTTGCCCACCAGTTGCAGGCCCACCGGCATGTTGCCCGCGCCGAAACCGGCCGGCACGCTCATGCCGGGCAAGCCGGCCAGGCTGGTGGACAAGGTGTAGATGTCGGCCAGGTAGTTGGCCAGCGGGTCTTCGCTTTTTTCACCGATCTTCCAGGCCACGGTGGGCGCGACCGGCCCGGCGATCATGTCGCACTGGGTGAAGGCCTGCTGGAAGTCTTGCGCGATCAGGCGCCGGATGCGCTGCGCCTGCAGGTAGTAGGCGTCGTAATAACCATGGCTCAGCACATAGGTGCCGATCATGATGCGGCGCTGCACTTCGGGGCCAAAGGCTTCGCTGCGCGACTTCTTGTACATGTCGGTCAGGTCGTCGTACTGCGCGGCGCGGTGGCCAAACTTCACGCCGTCGAAACGGCTGAGGTTGCTCGACGCTTCGGCGGGCGCGATCACGTAGTAAACCGGAATCGACAGCTCGGTGCGCGGCAGCGAAATCTCGACCAGACTGGCACCCAGCTTCTGGTATTCGGCCAGCGCCGCGTGCACCGCGGCCAGCACGTCGGGCGCGCAGCCAGCGCCAAAAAACTCTTGCGGCAGGCCAATGCGCAGGCCTTTGAGCGGCTGTGCGGCGCTGGCGCCAGCGCGCGCTTGCAGGAGCGCGGCGCTGTAGTCTTCGGCCGGGTGGTCCAGGCTGGTGGAGTCGCGGTCGATGTCGGGGCCGGCCATGGCGGTGAGCAGGGCGGCGCAGTCTTGCGCGCTGCGCGCCATGGGGCCGGCCTGATCAAGGCTGGACGCGAAGGCCACCATGCCGTAGCGCGAGCAGCGCCCATAGGTGGGCTTGATGCCGGTGATGCCGCAAAAGCTGGCGGGCTGGCGGATGGAGCCGCCGGTGTCGGTGCCGGTGGCGGCGGGCACCAGCCCGGCGGCCACGGCGGCGGCAGAACCGCCGGACGAGCCACCCGGCACGCGCGACACGTCCCAGGGGTTGTGCGCGGGCGCATAGGCCGAGTTGTCGGTGCCCGAACCCATGGCGAACTCGTCGCAATTGAGCTTGCCCAGGCTCACCGCGCCCTGCTGCGCCAGGCGCTGCACCACGGTCGCATCAAAGGGGCTCTGGTACGACTCCAGCATTTTGGAGCCGGCGGTGGTGGGGAAATCGCGGGTCACAAAGATGTCTTTGTGCGCGATCGGCACGCCCAGCAAGGGCGTGCGCTCGCCAGCGGCCAGGCGGGCGTCGGCGGCTTGGGCCTGGGCCAGCGTGGCGGCTTCGTTGAACGCGAGGTAGGCGCCCAGCCCAGCATGCGTGCGGGCCCGCGCCAGCAGGTCCTGCGCCGCTTCGACGCTGGAGAGTTTTTTCTCGGCCAGCGCCGTGCTGAGTTCGGCCACACCCATCTGGTGCACGTTGCGGGCGGCGCTCATTCGATCACCTTCGGCACCAGGAACAGACCACGCTCCACGGCGGGCGCACTCTTCTGGTTCGCTTCGCGCTGGTTGGGCTCGCTGGCCACATCGGGGCGCAGGCGCAGCGCCACGTGGTCGATCACCGCCGTGGGGTGGGCCAGGGGCTGCACGCCGGTGGTGTCCACCGCGTTCATTTGCTCGACGATGTCAAAAAAGCCGTTCAGCTGCGTGAGCATGCGCTCACTCTGCGCGGAAGAGAGTTCCAGGCGCGCCAGGTTGGCGATGCGCCCGATGTCGGACTGGGTCAGAGACATGGCGGGGAAGGGGTCCGGTAACGGTCAAGGAAAACCACCCGCAGCAAGGCCAAACGGCCTGCAACGGGTTGTAAAGTGCAGAATTCGCTGCGCAATGCGCGCAGTTGCGCACAGGGGATACGGTATTATCCAAGGTTTAACGGCATATCCTGCAAAGGCGGGGTTTTTGCCGTTGAATCAAGTACTTAGAACCGAATCAACGGCTATTCACCAGGCAATGGCAGCGCCATAACACAAGAGCCAAGCGCTGCCATGCCCCATAGGAACTTCGCACATGTTTGAAGCTTTTCGTCGGCATTTTTCGACCGACCTGGCCATTGACCTCGGTACCGCCAACACCCTGATTTACGTCCGCCACAAAGGCATCGTGCTCGACGAGCCTTCGGTGGTGGCGATCCGCCACGAAGGTGGCCCCCAAGGCAAAAAGACCATCCAGGCCGTCGGCAAAGAAGCCAAGGCCATGCTGGGCAAGGTGCCCGGCAACATCGAGGCGATCCGCCCGATGAAAGACGGCGTGATCGCCGACTTCACCGTCACCGAGCAAATGCTCAAGCAGTTCATCAAAATGGTGCACCCGCGCTCGATGTTCAAGCCGAGCCCGCGCATCATCATCTGCGTGCCCTGCGGCTCGACCCAGGTTGAACGCCGCGCCATCCGCGAGTCGGCCCTGGGCGCAGGCGCCTCCGAGGTCTACCTGATCGAAGAACCCATGGCCGCGGCCATCGGCGCCGGTCTGCCGGTGTCCGACGCGTCGGGCTCCATGGTGGTGGACATCGGCGGTGGCACCACCGAAGTCGGCGTGATTTCGCTCGGCGGCATGGTTTACAAGGGCAGCGTGCGCGTGGGCGGTGACCGTTTCGACGACGCCATCATTGCCTATATCCGCCGCAACTACGGCATGCTGATCGGCGAGCCCACGGCCGAATCCATCAAGAAAGCCATCGGCTCGGCCTTTCCGGGCTCCGAGGTCAAGGAGATGGAAGTCAAGGGCCGCAACCTGTCGGAAGGCGTGCCGCGCAGCTTCACGATTTCCAGCAACGAAATCCTCGAAGCCCTGACCGACCCGCTGAACCAGATCGTCTCGGCCGTGAAAAGCGCGCTGGAGCAAACCCCGCCCGAACTCGGCGCCGACATCGCCGAACGCGGCATGATGCTGACCGGTGGTGGCGCCCTGTTGCGCGACCTGGACCGCCTGCTGGCCGAAGAAACCGGCCTGCCGGTGCTGGTGGCCGAAGAACCGCTGACCTGC
Organism: Hydrogenophaga sp.; assembly: GCF_041633695.1. Lineage (GTDB taxonomy): Bacteria > Pseudomonadota > Gammaproteobacteria > Burkholderiales > Burkholderiaceae_C > Hydrogenophaga. The sequence goes on along the minus strand of NZ_JBFJMY010000143.1, from coordinate 6,799 downwards.
GTGGTGCGCGGTTGCGGCATGGCGCTGGAGCGCATGGAGCGCCTGGGCACCATTTTCACCAGCGAATAACGCCTCGCCGGCCACCGGCACAACATGCCACTGGGCACCCTAGACCGCACACCACCACCCTTTTTCAAGCAAGGGCCGTCGGCCCTGTCCAAACTGGTTGTGTTCAGCGCCCTGGCGCTGTTTCTGATGGTGGCCGACGTGCGCTTTCGGGTCACCGAACCCCTGCGCGCAGCCGTGGCCACGGCCTTGTACCCGGTGCAGTGGCTGGTGCTGCAACCGGTGCAGGCAGTGGCCGCAGCGGGCGGCTACTTCACCAGCCTGCACGAGGCGCAGCGATCGGAAAACGAAGCGCTGCAACGCCTGGCGCGGCAGGCGGGCCGCAACCTGCAACTCGAACAGCTCGACCTGGAAAACCAGCGCTTGCGCGAATTGCTGGCCATGCGCGAACGCATCAAAACGCCTGGTGTGGGCGCACAAGTGCTGTACGACGTGGCCGATCCGTATTCGCGCAAGGTGGTGATCGACCGGGGCCTGACGCACGGCGTTGAACCCGGCTCGCCGGTGATCGACGAAAGCGGTGTGATGGGCCAGGTGACCCGGGTCTATCCGCTGGTGTCCGAAGTCACCCTGCTGGTCGACCGGGACCAGGCGATTCCCGTGCTCAACGTGCGCACCGGCGCGCGCAACGTGGTGTATGGCCAGCCGGGTGTGGCCGGCGACGGCCTGGAGCTGCGCTACACCCTGGCCAACTCGGACATTGTCGAAGGCGATCTGCTCACCACCAGCGGTGTGGACGGGGTGTACCCGCCGGGCCTGCCGGTGGCGCGGGTGGCCGAGGTGACGCGGCGCGCCGAATCGGCCTTCACCCGCATCAACTGCACCCCCGTGGCCCGCGTGCAAGGCACTTTGCATGTGCTGGTGCTGGCGCCGGTGGGCGCGGCGCTGCCGCCGTCGCCGCTGCCTATTTCGGCCAACGCGCGCGCCGCGCGCTCCACCCCCAAAGGTGGCAGCGCCACCGGAAGTACCGCGCCATGATCATGCGCCGAGGCCAGCAGCTGCTGCTGCCCGCCAACCCCGCCTTCATCTGGTTCAGCCTGCTGGGCGCGATGCTGCTCAACATGCTCATGAACATGGGCCTGTGGGGACGCGCCGCCTGGGTACCCGACGTGCTGGCGGTGGTGCTGGTGTTCTGGAGCGTGCACCAGCCCCGGCGCATCGGCGTGGGCGTGGCCTTTGTGTTCGGTCTGGCCATGGACGTGCAGCAGGGCACGCTGATGGGCCAGCACGCCCTGGCCTATACGGTGCTGGTGTTTTTCTCCATCAGCATCCACCGCCGCCTGTTGTGGTTTGGCGTGCCCACCCAGGCGGTGCAGGTACTGCCCCTGTTTTTTGCCGCGCATATTCTGGAACTCCTGGTGCGCCTGCTGGCCGGTGGCAGTTTCCCCGGGGTGTTCTTCGTGCTGGCGCCCCTGCTGGAGACCGCGCTGTGGCCCGTGGTTTCCGTGGCCTTGCTGGCGCCGCAACGCCGCTCGCCCGATCCCGATGACAACCGCCCGCTGTGACCACGATGCCCCCACGCTCCACCGCTGCGCGGGTCGCTGCCCCCCAAGGGGGCTGTTTCGCCTTGGGGCGGCCCGGCGGCGAAACGCGGCCTCTGCCGCAGACGTCTCGAAAGTCGGTTTGTGACTGAGCTGCGCAACATCGAAGCCGACCTGGCGCAGTTCCGCACCCGCGTGCTGGTGGCGGGCATGGCGGTGTTGTTTGCGTTTGGCCTGGTGGCGGCGCGCATGGTTTACCTGCAGGTGGTGCGCCACGAAGACTTGCTGGCGCAGGCCGAGAGCAACCGCACGGCGGTGTTGCCGGTGGTGCCGAACCGGGGCCAGATTCTGGACCGCAACGGCCGGGTGCTGGCGACCAATTATTCGGCCTACACGCTGGAAATCACGCCGTCCAAGGTGGAAGACCTGAACGCCACCATCGAAGCCCTGGGCCAGCTGGTGGAGATTCACCCGCGCGACAAGCGGCGCTTTCACAAGCTGCTGGAAGAATCGCGGCGTTTCGATTCGCTGCCCATCCGCACCCGCTTGTCCGACGAGGAGGTTGCCCGCTTCACCGTGCAGCGCTACCGTTTTCCTGGCGTCGATGTGCGCGCGCGGCTGTTCCGGCAATACCCCAGCGGCGACGTGGCCAGCCACGTGATCGGCTACATCGGGCGCATCAACCAGCGCGAAAAAGATGCCATGGACGACTGGCCCGAAGAGGAGCAGGCCAACTACCGGGGCACCGACTACATTGGCAAGCTGGGCGCCGAACAAAGCTACGAGCGCGAACTGCACGGCCTGACCGGCTTCGACCGGGTCGAGACCTCGGCCGGTGGCCGCGCCGTGCGGTCGCTGGCCAATACACCGGCCACACCGGGCAACACCGTGGTGCTGGCGATCGACATCCAGCTGCAAAAGCTGGTCGAAGACATGTTTGGCGATCGCCGCGGCGCGCTGGTCGCGATCGATCCGCGCAACGGCGAGGTGCTGGCCTTCGTGAGCAAACCGACCTTCGACCCCAACCTGTTCGTGGAAGGCATCGACGTCGAAAACTGGCGCGCCCTCAACGAGTCGCTGGACAAGCCCTTGCTCAACCGGGCCATGCGCGGCACCTACCCACCCGGTTCCACCTACAAGCCCTTCATGGCGCTGGCTGCGCTGGAAACCGGCACGCGCAGCGCCAGCACCGTCATCAACGATCCCGGCTACTGGATGTTTGGCAACCACAAGTTCCGCAGCCACGGCGACATCGCACTGGGCCAGGTGGACATGCAGCGCAGCATCGTCAAGTCCAGCAACGTGTACTACTACTCCCTCGCCAATGAGATGGGCGTGGACACCATGCACGACTTCATGAAGCCCCTGGGCCTGGGCCAGATCACCGGCATCGACCTGGGTGGCGAGTTGCGCGGCGTGCTGCCCAGCCAGGCCTGGAAGCGCAACAACTACAAACGGCCCGAGCAGCAGCGCTGGTACGCCGGTGAAACGATCTCGCTGGGCATCGGCCAGGGCTACAACAGTTTCACCATGCTGCAGATGGCGCACGCCATGGCCACGCTGGCCGGTGGTGGCATCAAGTACCGGCCGCACCTGACCTTGGCGATCGAAGACGTGCTCACCCGCAAGCGCACCACCATCGCCACCGAAGCGCCCGAAGACCTGGGGTTCAAGCGCGACAACGTGGAGACCGTGTTGCGCGCCATGCAGGCCGTGACCACGGAGGGCACCTCGGCCCGGGTCTTTTCGGGTGCCGGCTACGCCAGCGGCGGAAAAACCGGCACCGCGCAGGCGGTGACGATTGGCCAAAAAGACCGCTACGACGCGCGCAAACTCGAAGAGCACCAGCGCGACCACGCGCTCTATCTGGCCTTTGCGCCGGTCGTGCAACCACGCATCGCACTGGCGGTGATCGTGGAAAACGCCGGTTTTGGCGCGGCCAGTGCCGCGCCCATTGCGCGCCGGGTGTTCGACTATCTCCTGCTCGACCAATACCCGAATGCGCAAGACATGGCGGCGGTGCGGCAGGGCTTGGCCGGTGCGCCCATTGGCACACCGCTCAAGGCCAGTGCCATGCCCTGGCCACCGCAAGACCTTGCGCCCGGAGCCGAGGCCCTGGCGACGGACAGCCCACGCGCAGCGCCCTAGGAGCCTGCGCTCAGCGCAGGTAGGCGTCGTAGCCGGTCTTCAGAATCAGCAGCGTCACCACCACCATGAAGACCTGGCGCACAAAGCCGCTGCCGTGCTTGAGCGCCAGGCGCGTGCCCAGCAAGCTGCCCGCCACATTGGCCAGCGCCATCACCAGCGCGTAGTGCCACCACACGTGGCCGGTCCAGGCAAACAGCAACAGCGCTGCGAAGTTGGATGCGGTGTTGAGCAGTTTGGCGCTCGCGCTGGCGTGCAGAAAATCGTAGCCCAGCCAGCGCACGAACAAGAAGACGAAGAAGCTGCCCGTGCCCGGGCCAAAAAAGCCGTCGTAAAACCCGATGACCACCCCCAGCACGCTGGCCGCCACGGCTTCGCTGCGCCCGGTGAAGCGCGGGGCGTGGTGTCGGCCCAGCTCTTTTTTCACCACCGTGTAAGCCAGTACCGCGAGCAACACCAGCGGCAGCACGCGGCGCAGAAAGTCGGGTGAGATCTCGGTCACGGTCCAGGCGCCCAGCATGGAGCCGGCAAAACACAGCCCCACCGCAGGCAGCAAGGCTGCCCAGGGCATTTGCACCCGGCGCGCGAATTGCAACGTGGCCGCCGCCGTGCCCCAGATCGACGCGCTCTTGTTGACGCCAAACAGGGTCGCCGGGTGCGTGGTGGGAAAGACCGCGAACAGCGCAGGCACCAGAATCAGGCCGCCGCCGCCCACAATGGCGTCCACAAAGCCGGCGACCAGGGACGCGAGAGAGACGAGCAGCAATTCCATGCGCGCGATTGTGACCGATGCCCGCCAAGGCCAGGCCGCCTAGGAACGGGCGCCCTTCAAGCCACGCAACAGACGGAAGCGGCCAAAAAAAAGCCGACCCTTGTGAGGGTCGGCCTGTGAGAGAGGTGCTCCTCTTGGGGAGCTGTGAATGCGTTTTGGTTGGACTGGGTTTGTCTCCTCGGTCCCCCGCGGTCGTCGGCGCTGTGCACCTTTGCGAGTGGGACTACTGTAGTGGGCGGCACCAGCTTTGTGCATCGGGATTTCCCCTTGGTTTGGCCAACCACTGGCACAGGAAATGCTGTTGTTACACCGTCGTTGGAAAAGGTAACAAAATGCACCAAATTGGTCGGATTTCGCCCGCCTGGGTCGGCGCGTGCGCGCTGCTCGCCCCTGCGGCACTCTGGGCCCAGGCCCCCGCAGCGGTTTTGAGCGCGCCCGGACTGGTCGCCGCCAGCAGCGTGAACGGCGCCGACACGGCCTGGCTCATGGTCAGCACCGCTCTGGTACTGCTCATGACGCTGCCGGGCATCGCGCTCTTTTACGGCGGCATGGTGCGCCGCTTCAATGTGATCAACACCATGGCCAGCGTGATCGGCATCACGGCGGTGGTCAGTGTGCTGTGGTTCGCGCTGGCGTATTCGCTGGCATTCACCCCCGGCAGCGGCGGGTTCGCCGGTTGGATAGGCGGGCTGGACCGCGCAGGCTTTGCCGGGCTCGATGTGCTCGCCGCCCAGGGACAGGTGGCGGTGAGCCACATCGCGCCGCACGTGCCGGAGTCTGTGTTTGCCATGTTCCAGCTCACCTTCGCCGTGATCACCTGCGCGCTGGTGGTGGGCGCCCTGGTGGAGCGCATGCACTTTGGCGCCCTGCTGCTGTTCGCCAGCCTGTGGCTGCTGCTGGTGTACGCGCCCATCGCCCACTGGGTGTGGGAACCGGGGGGCTGGTTGGCGCAGCTGGGCGCGCTGGATTTCGCCGGTGGTTCGGTGGTGCACATCAATGCCGGCGCGGCCGCTTTGGTCTGCGCCTATGCACTGGGCCCGCGCCAGGGTTATGGGCGCGAGCCTTTTGTGCCGTTCAACCTGGGTTTGACCATGGCCGGTACCGGCCTGCTGTGGGTCGGCTGGTTCGGCTTCAACGCCGGCTCGGCACTGGCCGCCGATGGCCGTGCCGGCCTCGCGCTGGCGGTCACCCACATCGCCGCCGCCGCAGGCGCGCTGTCGTGGATGGGGGCGGAATGGCTGGCGCGCAAACGCGCCTCGTTGCTGGGCCTGTGTTCGGGTGTGGTGGCGGGCCTGGTGGCCATCACCCCCGCTGCCGGCTTTGTCACGCCGCGCTCGGCGCTGCTGATCGGACTGATCGCGGGCGTGGCCTGCTATTGGGGCGCCACCGGTCTCAAGCGCCGCCTGGGTGCCGACGACTCGCTCGATGTGTTCGGCGTGCACGGTGTGGGTGGCCTGGTGGGTGCCTTGCTCACCGGCGTGCTGGCCGACCCGGCGATCTCGGGCGTGCAAGCGAGCTTTGTGTCGCAACTGGTGGCCTGCACCGCCGTGCTGGCCTACAGCCTGGCGATGACGGCCCTGGTGCTGTGGATCACCTCGCGCGTGACCCGCCTGCGTGTGCGCGAGGCCCAGGAACAGGTGGGACTGGACCTGGCCTTGCACAACGAACAACTCGGCCATTGACATGGAAGCCAGCGACGTCTTCGCCATCGCCGCCCACCTGCACGTGCTGTTGCGGCGCAAGACCGGCCGCGTGACGGACACCGAATGGCTCGCCACCAACGCCGATTACGCGCAAGCCATCGTGCGCTTCTCGCGCGAAAAAGCGGCCAGCGATGGCCACGCCGAGCTGCTGACCTGGGCCGACAAACTGGCGACCGCCATTCCCCGCATGGGCGCGGCGGCCGCCCCCAAGCCCTTGTTGCAAACGGTGGTCGAACAGTTGCGCGCCGGACATGCCGCGTCCACCCCCGCTGGCTCCCCTCAGTCCAGCGGTTTCATGGCGTCCACCCTGCCTTCGGTGTTGGGCGCCACCCGCCCGGAAGACGGCGACGAAGCCCGTTATGTGGGCGGCATACGCTAAAAACCGTTGCCGCCCGACGCCGCTGGCACCGGCGCGGGGGGCGGTCGAAACCCTCGGGGTCGCGGGATACCCGGCAACACGCTCCGCGAACGTGGTTCTGCGCCAGCCGAACCGCCGTCAAACCCCGGCCACTATCCAGCGCGCCGCCTTTTCGGCCAGCATCAGCGTGGGACTGTTGGTGTTGCCGCTGGTGATGGTGGGCATGGCGCCCGCGTCCACCACGCGCAAGCCCTCCACGCCGTAGACGCGCAAG
>NZ_JBFJMY010000142.1:0-10006 GCF_041633695.1 Hydrogenophaga sp. | reverse complement strand
TACACGGGCAGCTGATGGCGGGATTTTTCATCGGCGGTCTGGCCGGAGCGCTGGGTTTCAAATACGCGGGCTACATCAGCACCGTGCCACTGGCCGCCCTGCTGCTGCTGCTGGTGCTGCGCCCGGCACTGGACGACTGGCAGCACCTGCGCCAGCCCCGGCGCACCTGAAGCACCTGAAACGATTCAAGCCTCGGCTCATCGAGGCGCCAGACTCACCCATGCGGCGGACAGCACGATCAGCGCGCCACCCGCCCAGCCCAGCAGGCCCAGCGCGTCCCCCATCACCAACGCGGCGATCAGAGCGCCGAACAGTGGCTCGCTGCCCATGAGCAGCGCCACGCGGCTGGGGCTGGAGCGGGCGGCGGCAAAGTTCTGCGCAAAGAAGGCAAACAAGGTGCACAGCAACACCAGAAACGCCATCGCCGACCAAAAGGATGCTTGGGTCGGCAGCGCATGGAACTGCCACCCCTGTACCAACAGCAGCAATACCAGCGAGCCCAGCGTCATCACGCCCATCTGTATCGCGGTCAGCGTCAGAGCCGGCAAGGGGTGGCGCAAGCCGAAGCGGCGCGTCAAACAAACCATGATGCCGCGCAAGAAGGCAGCCAATAACATCAAGGCGTCGCCCCATGCCAGGCCCAGGCCGCCCACGCTCTTGTAGGCCAGCATGAACGCACCCACGACCGACAGGGCCGCTGCGCTCATGATCTGTGCGGAAGGCTTTTTCCCCAGCAACCACCATTCGCAAAACGGTGTGATGGCCACGCACAGACTGATCAGAAACGCCGCGTTCGATGCGGTGGTGAGCGACACGCCATAGGTTTCGCACAGCAAGATGGCGAACAGATTGACGCCCAGACCGCAGCCGACCTGCAAAGCCGCGCGCCCATTCACATGCAGCAGCGGGCGCAACGCCGGCAACAAGAGCAAAAAGGTCAGGCCAAACCGCAACACCATCAACTCCAGCACCGGCAGTTGCTGCGTCGCGATCTTGGTTGCCGTGTAGCTGCCACCCCAGATCGCGGCCACCAGTATGAGCATGAACTCCCCCGGCCCCAGCCACTTGCGGGCTGCGGCAGACGCATCGCGTGCGCCAGTTCCCTTCAAGCCACCAACCGCTGCATCTCGCAAGTCCATACCGTCCCCGTATTGAAACGGTGATTTTTGGATGGTGAGCGGCACTTGACTAGACTGGTCGCCAGAACAGGATCATTGCGCCATGGGAACCAATCCATTCATGGGTGTGCTGCACGAGATGGTGGCATTTGTGCGGGTAGCCGAGCTGGGCAGCTTTTCGGCGGCCGCCGCACAGCTCGATCTCACACCGTCGGCTGTGAGCCGCCAGGTATCGCGCCTGGAAAAGGCCTTGGGCGTGCAACTGATGCACCGCACCACGCGCCATCTGCGGCTGACCGATGCGGGTCTGGAAGCGTTTGACCGTTGCCGAAACATGGTGGCGGCGGCGCAGGCCACGATGCAGATTGGCCAGGAACACATGCGCGAACCCAAGGGCCAGGTGCGCATCAGCGCACCCAAGGCCTTTGCCCGCCAGGTGCTGCATCCGCACCTGCTGAGCTTCCTCGCTCAGCATCCGCAGGTGGACGTGCAATTGGTCGTGGCCGACCGCACCGTCGACCCGATCCGCGAAAACGTCGACCTGGTGGTGCGCCTGACCCGAGACCCGCCGCAAGGACTGGTGGCTCGGGCCTTGATGGCCGCGGATCACGTGTTGGTGGCCAGCCCAGACTATCTGCGCGGCCACGGCCCTGTTTCCCACCCGCGCGACTTGATGGCGCACAGCTGCCTGTTCCTGGGCGAGCAAGAGCACGATAACCACTGGCATTTCAGCCAGGCGGACGAACGGGTCGAGGTGATCGTGAGCGGACGTTACACCGCCAACCACAGCGAAATCCGGCTGGACGCCGCCGTGGCCGCCTTGGGTGTGGCCTGCATGCCCGGCTTTGTCGCGCGCGCTGCGATGGCACGGGGCGAACTGGTGCAGGTGCTGCCAGACTGGGTGTTCGAAGCCAACTACCAGGGCACGGCCTATCTGCTGTTTGCGCCCACCCGTTACACGGTGCCCAAGGTGCGCATCTTGATCGATCACCTGGTGGCGTGCATCGCCAAAGAATGACGCCAACGCCAACCAGGGCGGCTCAAGCGCCGCAGGGCATCAATACTTGTCCAGCGCCGGGTCGCGCCGGGAGCCGGTGGAGAGCACACGCAAATCGGCGTCAAAAACCACGGTGAAGATCTTCGAATCGCTGTCGTTGGGGCCGTCGAGGTAGCGCCAATCGTGGTGGATTTCATTCTTGAGCGCGTAGGGCGTGATCTTCATGGGCTTGCCCAGCATGCGGCGCACCTCTTCCATTGCCATGCCCGCTTGTACGCGTGCAAAATTTTCTGGCGTCAACACCTGGCGCAAGGCGGCCATCTTGCCTTCCGGCCCGATGGTGATCATGTAGTTGCGGTGCCCGGCGGGTTGCCGGTTGTATTCATACACCTGGGCGCCATCGGCGCCGTCCCAGACCGCTTCGGGTTCACCAAAGCGCTGGCGCACATCGGCCTCGGTGGAAACGCCTTCTTCCAGCTCGTTGATGTTCTGCTGGTCGCATGCGAACAACAGCACCGCGAGCATGCAGATGGACATGCCACGCGCGGCGGCCCGCAAGCCGCCCAGAATCGAATAACTCATCAAAATTCCGTCTTCCGCAAAAAAATCCAGTGTAAGCCGCCATTCCAGTGCCCAGCTGCGGTAAGTTCGGCCAACCGTAGCGAACGGTAACAATTCAACATGCTGCAAAACCTCCCCCCGCTGGCCCCCTTCCGTCCGCGCTTGCTGCAGGACATCAAGAACTACAGCGCCGAGCGGCTGGCGCGCGACATGGGCGCGGGCGCCACCGTGGGCATCGTGGCCTTGCCGCTGGCCATGGCCTTCGCCATCGCCAGCGGGCTCAAACCCGAAGCCGGGTTGTGGACGGCCATCATCGCCGGGTTCATCATCTCGGCCCTGGGCGGCACCTCGGTGCAAATCGGCGGCCCGGCGGGCGCCTTCATCGTCATCGTCTACGGCATCGTGGAGCGTTACGGCGTGGCCAACCTGCTGATCGCCACCGCGTCGGCCGGCGTGCTGCTCTTTCTCATGGGCCTGTTCCGGCTGGGCACGCTGGTGCGCTACGTGCCGGTGAGTGTGGTGATCGGCTTCACCAACGGCATCGCCGTGCTGATCGCGCTGTCCCAGATCCGCGACCTGCTGGGTCTGGACATCGCCCACATGCCGGCCGATTTTTTCAACCAGATCGCCACCATCGCGCAGCACATCGGCAGCCTCAACCTGTACGCGCTGGGCCTGGGCGCGGCGTGCGTGCTCGGCCTCTTCGTGTGGCCCAGGCTGTGGGCCGTCGATTCGCAGTTCCGCCAAAAGCTCGACCAGCTCGACACCGTGAGCGCCCTGCGTGCCACGGCGCGCCTGCCCGCCCCGGTGGTGGCACTGGTTACGCTCTCGCTGCTGTCGTGGTTCATGCAGTTTCCGGTGGAAACCATTGGCACCCGCTTCAACGGCATTCCACAAGGCCTGCCCGCTTTTGAATTGCCCAATTTTTCGTGGGAAACGGTGCGGCTGCTGGTCACACCCACGCTCACCATCGCCCTGCTCGGCGCCATCGAATCGCTGTTGTGTGCTCGCGTGGCCGATCAACTCGGTGAGCACGCCAAGCACGACCCGAACCAGGAGCTGATGGCCCAGGGTGTCGCCAACCTGGTGGTGCCCTTCTTTGGTGGCATGCCCGCCACCGGAACCATTGCGCGCACCGTCACCAACATCCGCGCCGGCGCCACCTCGCCCGTGGCCGGCATGGTGCATGCCCTCACTCTGGTGGCCATCGTCTTGCTCGGCGCGCCCTTGGCGGCCCACATCCCGCTGGCCGTGCTGGCCGGCGTGCTGTTGTTCGTGGCCTGGAACATGGGCGAATGGCGGGAATTTGCCCATCTGCGCAAGTTCACCCTGCACTACCGTTTGATGCTGCTGGCCACGTTCTTCGTCACCATCGTGTTCGACCTGACGGTAGCCGTGGAACTGGGTCTGGTCATGGCCTGCGTGCTGTTCGTGCGCCGACAGGGTTCGATCTTCAAAGCCGAACAAATCGCCACGGGATCGCAGCCGGGCCTGACCTACCGGCTCTACGGTTCGCTGTTTTTTGGTGCCGTGGCCAAGATCGACCCCCTGGTCACGCAGATCGAACAATCCCCCATGGGCACCCATGTGGTGCTCGACGCCACCCAGCTGATCTCGCTGGACACCACCGGGCTGGACGCCCTGACACAGCTGCACAAGGCGGTGCACAAACGCGGCGGGCACCTCAGCATGGTGGGCTTGAATCCACAGCCCAAGTCGCTGCTGGAGCGCTCGGGCTTTGCCCAGCAGTTGCACACCTGCGAATGAAGTATGCAGGCGCAACGCAGCCAAATTTCAAACGTTGGACACTGGCATAGGCTCCCGGCCTGTCATGTCGACCCAGAACCATGCGGTGAAGAAAACAAAAAAGGCATTGAACAAGCCATAGCCGATGCTAGTGAAACTGAGTGCTTTCCAGGCGTACAAGAACCACAACCCGAGCAATAAGACCACCATTTCCGAACGTTGCACAAAGCGTGGGCTCAGGACCATGGCTCTCAACAGGAACCCTCCAACCACGGCAAGAAGCGCTAGACCGATGACACCCAGCTCAAGAGCCCATTGGATGTACTGGTTGTGGAAGTTTCGGTACGGCAGGGTGTTGTTCGGGTCGTGGGCGAACTGCGGCAGATCTCTAGGTTTGATACCCGCCCCCCAGCCCAACCAGGGTCGCTCTGCCATTGCATCGAATGCCACACGGTACATTTCCAACCGCCCGCCAACCGAGGTCTGCACCGACCGAGTTCGTGCCTCACCTCCTTGCATGTATTCGGCCACCTCGCCTTCCACCATGGAAAACCGCGGTTCAAGAACCTGGAAAGAGGCGGTAAACAGCAACGCCATTACTAGGGACATGTAGGCCACTCTTCTTTTTGTGATCTGACCCGCCGCCCGCCATGCGATGACACCCAGCAACGCCACCGCAAGCCCCAGCATTTCGGTCCTGCGTTGTGTGCCGACAAACGCAATCCAACCCGCCACCATCCCAAGCGCCAGCCAAACGCGCCTGCGCGATGACGCCGCCGGCCGCGTAAGTGCCACAAAAAGCCAAAATAGGAAAAACGCAATGGTAAGTCCCAGCAAACCACAGTTCCCGGTTCCTCCGGCAAAACACGCGGCTTGTTCGGAACTCGGAAACCAATAGATAGCACACAGGTACCAGACCATGAGCAGGCCCATGCTGACCACTATCCAGGGTTCGGATTTCAACGGCGAGACCTGAGCCTTGCGCAAGAACGGCAAGAGCGCGGGCCACAACAAAAAATGCAAATGGTTGAAGGCATTGTCCAGTGCCTCTCGTGGAGATTCGGCCCATAACATCGACAGCAGCTTGATCGCGAAGACCGAGACAAAGCCCAGGGCCACCAAGCGCTCCGACGGATCCTCTTCACGAGAAGGCCCGAACGATTGAACGCTCCCATGCTCTTGACGCCAGATCCAAATGCCAGCCATCGCCATGCCCATCAACAACACTTCGGGTGCGCCCAACACCAAATGGCAAAGAAAAGGGAATGCCAGGACCCAGGTTTTCGGCTTTTTGAACACGGTAGAGGGATTCAATTTAATGCGCGTCGTGAAACGACTTTTGACCCGAAATACGCCAAAACACAGGGTCGGCCAAAGCGCTCACAAAACGCTGTGCGGCTTGGCCATCGCCAAACTCCGCGCTGGTGGGAAACTTGAGGCCCCACTGTGCCGACAGAAACTGTTCGATCTTGCCCGCATCGAAAGCGTGCGCGTGCGTGATCGACGGGCCGGTTGCGCGCAAGTTCTGGCGCGTGCCCACGTCCAGGCTCGGCACGCCGAGAAAGGGCGCCTCGCGCACGCCGGCACTGCTGTTGCCGACCATGGCCGAGGCATGGCGCATGAGTTCGGAAAAATAGGCGAAGCGCATCGACGGTATTTGCCGAAAGCGGTCTTTGGGCAACTTGTCCAACACCGCAAAGATGTCCTCGGTGCCGGGGTCGTTGTTGGGCGCGATGACGACGAAGTGGCGGCCACTGGCGGCCAGGCGGTCGAACAGCGCCTGGGCCTGCGCGCCGATGGTGTCGGCTTCCGAAGTGACGGGGTGGAAGACGGCAATGCCGTAGTCCTCGAACGGGATGGCGTAGCGCGCCCGCACCTCGTCCATGGTCACGCCAGAGGGCCGCGCATGGGTGTCGAGCTCGGGCGATCCGATGTTGTACACGCTGTCGGGAGACTCGCCCAGTGCCAGCACGCGCTGGCGTGCGGCTTCGGAGCTGACGAAGTGTGTGGCGCACAGCTTGGTGTTGCAGTGGCGCAGGCTTTCGTCGATGGTGCCCGAGACTTCTCCGCCTTCGATGTGCGCCGACGGGATGTACTTCATGGCGCAGACGATGGAGGCACCCAGCGCTTCCACTCGGTCGCCGTGGATCAGCACCAGATCGGGCCGGTGCTCGTGCACGAAGTCCGAAAAACCCAAGATGGTTTTGGACAAGATGAACTCCAGCGCGTCGCCCTCGCGCTGGTTCACGAACTCGAAAAATTCGGCGTTCGGAAAGCGCTTCACTTCCAGCTTGGTCTCGCCATAGCGGCGCATCATGTGCATGCCGGTGATGAAGAAACCAATGGAGAACCCGGCCTGTTGCGCGGCATGGGCGAGTGGTTCGAGCTTGCCGTAGTCGGCCCGCGTACCGGTGACGAACAAAAGTTTTCGGCTCATGCGCTCACTCCGGCTGCACGCCGTCCAGATCGCTCCACAGCAACTGCTGGTTGCGGCGCACGGCGCGGGTCAGCCGTGCTCCGATCAGGCGGTCAAAGTGCTGCACCGAAATTTCGCCCGAACCGGGTCGGCGGGCCCAGATGTCGGCGGCGGTCACCACGTGGCCCGCTGGCAGGTCCTTGTCGGCCACCACCGAGCCGCGTGCGAAGCGGTACACATCTTCCTCGGGTGCGGTTCTCACCTTGGGGTTGTTCAGGGCCACGTGGATTTCGCGCGAGCGGTCGATCAGAAAACGCAGCTCGGCCGGGTCCATGGAGCAGATGATGTCCGGCCCTTTGCGGTAGCGCGTGTCGGTGAAATGGCGCTCCAGAATGCAAGCACCCAGGGCCACGGCAGACAGGGCCATTTCGGGGCCAATGCTGTGGTCGGAAAAACCAATCACAGCACGTGGAAAGGCCTGTCGCAACTGTGTGATGCCTTGCAGGCTCACGATCTCGGGCGGCGACGGGTAGAGGTTGGTGCACTCGAGCAGCGCGTAGTCGATACCCGCCTGGTCCAGCACCTGCACCGATGGCCGCATGCTGTCAATGGTCTGCATGCCGGTGCTCATGATGATGGGCTTGCCAAACCCCGCGATGTGGCGGATCAGCGGCAGGTGGTTGCATTCGCCCGAACCGATCTTGAAACCGGCCACACCGATGTCGTTCAGAAAATCGGCCGCTGCACGCGAAAACGGGGTCGAGATGTAGATCATGCCCAGCGATTCGGTGTGTGCTTTGAGCGCGATCTCGTCGTCCTTGGACAGGGCGCAACGCGCCATCACTTCCCAGATCGACACGTCGGCGTTGGGCGGAAAAATGCTTTTGGCCTCTTCGGTCATTTCGTCTTCGACGAAATGCGTCTGGTGTTTCACCATCTCGCAGCCGGCCCGGTGCGCGGCGCTGACCATGGCCTTGGCCACGTCGAGGCTGCCGCCGTGGTTGATGCCGATCTCGGCGATCACCAGCGGGGCGTGGGCGGGTGAAATTTCTCGGTGTGCAATGCGCATGGGGTGGTCCTGGATTCGGTGGGGTGCGGCTCGCGTGATCAGACGATGCCTGCGTAATAAGACCGGATTTTCGCCTGCATGAAGCCCAGCGTGCGCCGGCTCCAGATCAGCTTGCGGGATTTTTCGTCCACGATCACGTCGCCTTCTTGCAGTTCCAGCAGATTCTCGGGCTTGATCATCAGGCCATTCAAGGTCACCGCCACGAGTCGGCTCCTGCGCCGCTGCACCCAGGGCAACCAGGCTTTGACATAGAGCCAGAAGCCCCAGTAAAACATGTATTCACCGGGAAACTTCACCACATAGGACTTGGGCAGGCGCACCATGTGCTCCTGCGCCACCCAGCTGATGAAGCGCTCGTCGGCGATCATGGGCCGGAACTCAAAGTTCGGATGCTCGTCCAGCAACTGCATGAAACGCTCGGCGATGTAATGGCATTCGGCCGGGTGAAAAACCACCATGGACGAATTGCCACGTGCGTACTTGCGTTTCTGGGTGCGGCGGTACAGAAAGCGGCCCACCGGTCCAAACGGCAGAATCGCGCTGGGCAGAATAGCCACGGTCTGACGGTCCTGCATCAGAGCCAGACCGCTGCTCACGTCGCCCAGGATGATGGTGTCCAGATCCACGTAAATCGCGGGCAAGTCCGTGCGCAGGATCTGCTGCTCGAACATGACCAGCTTGGCCTGGCAGCCCGAGCGCCTGAGATTCGCCGCCAGCCAGCGCTCGGGAAAGCGCACCAGCTCCACCTCGGGTGACAAGTCGGGCCGCTCCCGGTCCGAGATCAGCACAAACCGGGCCGGCTGGGCGGTTTTTGAGGCGATGCTCTCAACCAGGTGGTTGACGATGCGGGTGCTGTACTTTTCGCCCCAGCAAATCAGCACGCACTGCCACGTCGGTGGCGGTGCAGCTGCGGCGGTTTGCGTTTCGGATGCGACGGCGGCGCCCATGTCAGCCTTTGGCCTGCGGGTCGGGCGCGCCTGCGCCTGATGCGCCTGGCCGCGCCATCAAAACCCGCTCGCAATGTTCGAAGTCGGCCAGGGTGTCGATGTCCTGGCTTTGATCGGCCGACATTTCGATCACGCCCATGCGGTCGGAGACAAAACTGCCCCGCGCCACGAACCAGTCGGCGTCCACCACGTAGACCGCGCCGTTGGGGCGAACCACCGGCGGTAGGCTTTGGCGGTTGGCAAAACAGTAAGTCGGGTCGGAGACCGGCTGGAAGCGGTTGCCCCGCAACACGCCCCACTTGAGCACGCTGCGCTCGGCCGCCGTGACCGACAGCACCAGCTCGAAGTAGCCGGGCCGAAACACGTCCAGCGCCGCCGCGATATGGGTCACCTCGCGCAAGGGCGAAGTCGCCTGCAGCAGCACCACGGTCCCGCTGCAGCCAGCGGCACTGAGCGCGTGCGCCAGCACCGGGGCCATGGGCACGGTGTCGCCACCCAGCTCCTGGGGCCGCTCGATCACGGTCACCATGGCCGGGAGTTGGGCGTTCAAGATCTCGGGAATGTCGGTCGTGACCACCACACGGTGCGCACCGGCCGCCAGGGCCTGGTCGATCGCGTGCCGGTACAAAGGCTTGCCCGCGAGCAGACGCGTGTTTTTCTGGGGCAAGCCTTTGGAGCCCGCCCGCACGGGAATGACGGCGGTCCAGCTCGGCTTTGTTTGGGGCATGCGGAGAATTTCCTTGGGAACAGCTGCTCCCGTCCACCGGACGGCAGTTCGGCCCATCGACCGCCAGCACAGGGCCTAACTATACTGAAACACTTTGCCCGTGCTCACCGCCATGCCCTGCCGCCCACCAGCATCCCTTCAGAGATGACAGCCCCCGCTCCGAGCCCCCGTTTTTCCCTCCCCTGGCACCTGCGCATCCTGTACGTCCTGTACACGCTGCTGTGGCATGTGCTGTTGCCGCTGGTGTTGCTGTACTTCTGGCGCAAAGGCGGGCGCGAACCCCTGTACCGGGCCCATTGGGCCGAACGCTTTGGCCGCACGCCCGCCCGCCTCGCCGATCGCCCGATCTGGCTGCACTCGGCGTCCATGGGCGAGCTGCGCGGCGCAGCCCCCCTGGTGCGCGCCTTGTTGGCCGAGGGCCACAG
>NZ_JBFJMY010000141.1:0-10025 GCF_041633695.1 Hydrogenophaga sp. | reverse complement strand
TGCTGGCGTCGCGGTGGTTTTGCCGTAACGGTTGCGGAAGCGCTCCACGCGGCCACCCATGTTGTCGACACTTTTCTGGGTGCCGGTGTAGAAGGGGTGCGATTCGCTGGACGTGTCGAGCTTGTACAAAGGCAATTCGCGACCATCTTCCATGGTGACGTTTTCTTTGGTGGACACGCAGGAGCGGGTCACAAACTTGAAGCCGTTGGACAAGTCCATGAAACAGACTTCGCGGTAATTGGGGTGAATGCCGTCTTTCATGACGTGTTTCCTTGAGTCAGGTGCGGTAGCCGCGATGAAACCATTTCACCGTACTTGTCGCGAATTGCAAAGCCTTGGATTATAGCCGGGAAAGCGCGCTCTTAGGGGCGCTGCGGCCACACGAGCGGGGCAGGTTCACCCGCCTCGGCGCATCATGTCGAAGAATTCCGAATTGTTCTTCGTCGCCTTCATGCTCTTGAGCACCATTTCCATCGACTCGATTTCGTCGATGTTGTACATGAACTGACGCAGAATTCGGGTTTTTTGCAGGATTTCCGGGGTCAGCAACAACTCTTCGCGGCGCGTGCCGCTGCGGTTGAGTTGGATGGACGGGAACACCCGTTTTTCGTACAGGCGGCGGTCCAGGTGGATTTCGCTGTTGCCGGTGCCTTTGAATTCTTCAAAGATCACCTCGTCCATGCGGCTGCCGGTATCGACCAGCGCGGTGGCGATGATGGTCAGCGAACCGCCTTCTTCCACGTTGCGCGCGGCACCAAAGAAGCGCTTGGGCCGTTGCAGGGCGTTGGCATCCACACCACCGGTGAGCACCTTGCCAGAGGAGGGCAGTACGTTGTTGTAGGCGCGAGCCAGGCGGGTGATCGAGTCCAGCATGATCACCACGTCTTTTTTCAGCTCGACCAGGCGCTTGGCACGCTCGATCACCATTTCGGCCACGTGCACATGGCGTGCGGCCGGCTCGTCGAAGGTGGAGGCGATCACGTCGCCACGCACCGTGCGCTGCATTTCGGTCACTTCTTCGGGGCGTTCGTCCACCAGCAAAACCAGCAACTCCACCTCGGGGTGGTTGGCCGCGATGGCGTGGCAGATGTGCTGCATCATCACCGTTTTGCCACTCTTGGGCGGCGCCACGATCAAGGCGCGCTGGCCGCGACCGATGGGGGCGATGATGTCGATCACACGACCGGTGATGTTCTCGTCGGTCTTGATGTCACGCTCGAGCCGCATCTGTTCTTTGGGGAACAGCGGCGTGAGGTTTTCAAACATGATCTTGTGCTTGTTGTCCTCAGGGGGCAAGCCGTTGATCTTGTCGAGCTTGTTGAGCGCGAAGTAGCGTTCCCCGTCCTTGGGGATGCGCACTTCGCCTTCGATCATGTCGCCGGTGTGCAGGTTGAAGCGGCGGATCTGGCTGGGCGATATGTAGATATCGTCGGTGGACGCGGTGAAGCTCGTGTCCATGTTGCGCAGAAAGCCGAAACCGTCGGGCAGTACTTCCAGCACGCCGTCGGCGTTCACCAACTCGCCGCCTTTGGCGCGCTTTTTGATGATGGCGAACATGAGCTCTTGCTTGCGCATGCGGCCCGTGTTCTCGATTTCGAGCGCGTCGGCCTGCTTGAGGACTTCAGACACGTGCAGTGCCTTGAGTTCGTTGAGGTGCATGGAATTCACTCCGTAGGGAGTTGGAACAAAAATCGGGGGGAGGGGCGGAAGCGACCGGATGGCGGGCGGTCCGCTATGAGAGGCTGGGCGCCGCAGCGCCCGCATTGGTGCAGATTATGACAGGAAAAAAAACCGCTTGGGAAGCTGCTCTACCCCATAGGGGCCGGGCGTTGCACCCGGTCCCCACCACTTCGCAGCGCCGAGAGGCGCCGCGATCAGGCCAATTGCTGATCGATGAAGCTGATGAGTTGCGATTTGCTCAAAGCACCCACTTTGGTGGCCGCCAATTGGCCGTCTTTGAACAACATCAAGGTGGGGATGCCCCGGATGCCGAACTTGGCGGGCACATCGCGGTTGTCGTCCACATTGAGCTTGGCGATCTGGAGCTTGCCGTCGTAGCTGCCCGCCACTTCGTCCAGAATCGGTGCAATCATTTTGCAGGGACCGCACCATTCGGCCCAGAAGTCCACCAGAACCGGTGCTTTGGCCTCAAGGACGTCTGCCTGGAAAGTTGCGTCAGAAACGTGTTTGATCAGGTCGCTGGCCATGGTCCATCCTAAATTTCGTTGAGCGGGAAGTTACAGTTTCAATCGTTGAATCGGCGGGGCTACATACTGAGAGGCCCTGCGAGCAACCACCGAACAATTGTGACAGAAACGCCATTTGCATGACGACCGCCAGCAAGAACCCTTTCGGAGATGGGCCCATCGACGCCTCGACCCTCGCCATGGATACCGGCGGTGTACGCGATCGCCATGTGTCCCACCTGCGCTGGGACGCGCTGGTGGCTTTGGTGGCGCAACAGCTGGCCGAACGCGGTGTGCCCGCCAACCGGGTCCTGATCCTGGTGCCCTATGCGCAATTGATGGACACGGGACGGCGCGCCTGGGCGCGGGCGCATCCGAACGGGTTTGCGCCACGGTTGGAGTCCAGCCGCAACTGGGCCTCGACGCTACAACCCCATGTGCCGTCCGCCAACGACCTGTCGGGCGACATGGCCCGTGACAGCCTGGTCGCGTCGTCTCTGCTGGGCCAGGTCGTGCGTGGGACGGTGGAGTCGGCGCTGCGCGCGGTCATGGTCTCGCGCCTGCTGCAAGCCGCACGCCAACTCGGACCACTGGCCGCCGCACAGGCGCCCGAACAACGCCTGGCTTGGGCCGAAGGTTTGCGACCGGTGATCGCACCGACGCAGCAGGCCTTGCATTGGGAGGCCTTGTTGGCCTCGGTGGCCTTGGCCTGGGTCAGTACCTCGGCTTATGCCACCGATGTGTTGTGGTCGCCGCTGGGCGATCCGGGTGCCGAGTTCGATCTTCTGGTGGTGGTGCAAGGTTTTCAGCAAGACCCGCTGGCCACGGCGCTGGCCCGCCGCTGGGGCGAGCGTGCCGTGGTGCTGGACTTGCACGAGCCCGTCACGGCGTCCGAAGAAATGGCTTTGCACGCTTGTGCCGACGCCGAGGACGAGGCCTTGCGCAGCGCGGCCTGCGTGATCGCGCACGCAAACGCCGGGCGGGTGCCGGTGGCCTTGGTGGCCAACGACCGTTTGTTGACGCGCCGGGTGAGCGCGGTGCTGCACGGCGCCGGATTGGCGGTGCGCGACGAAACCGGCTGGAAGCTCTCGACCACCCAGGTCGCGGCCCGGCTCATGAGCTTGTTGCGGGCCGCCGACCCGCGAGCCCGCACCGACGAGGTGCTCGATTTCCTCAAACAAGGGGGCATCTGGCCCGAGCATCAAGTCGCCGCGTTGGAGCAACAGTTGCGGCAAACCGGTGTGTCGCAGTGGCATGCGGTGGGATCGCACCCCTTGCTGGCCAGCTGCCGGCCCGCTGGTCTGAGCGAGTTGTTGAGTGGCTTGCAGGCACCCCGCCCGCTGGTGGTGTGGCTGGCCGATGTGCGCCGGGCGCTGCAAACCTGCGGCTGGTGGGACGCCTTGGTGGACGACGCCGCAGGCGCACAGCTGGTGCAGGTTTTGCGTCTGGCCGACGGTGCCGCCCACGAGCTGGCGGCTCTGAGCGACACCGGTCTGGAAGACGAGCCACCGCACACCGCTGCGCGACAAGGCGATGCGGCACGATCCGCCGCGCGCATGGGCTTGAGCGCCCTGACGGCCTGGGTGCGCGAGGTGCTCGAAGCCGCGAGTTTTACCGCACCCACCGAACAGCCGCCGGCTGTGGTGATCCTGCCCATGGCACAGATGCTGGGACGCGCATTTGCCGCCACGGTGGCGCCCGGATGCGACGAACGCCACCTGCCCACCAGTCCCGATTTGCCCGGCCAGTGGACGCTGGAGCAGCGCGAGGCCCTGGGCCTGCCCAGCCGTGAGACCGTGGCCGGCGCCGCGCGCCAGGCCTGGTGCGCGCTGTTGGCGCAACCGGCCCTGGACCTGCTGTGGCGCGCCCAAGACAACGGCGAAGACCTGTTGCCCAACGCCTGGTTGCAGAGCTTGCTGGCCGACGAAACGGCGGACCGCCGTGGTGCAGATCCCCGCACCGTGCGAACCCTGCTCAGCCAGCCCAGTGCCAAGCCCACACCCAGTGCCCCCGACCTGATGCCGCAGGCGCTCTCGGCCAGCGCTTACCAGGATTTGCGCGATTGCCCTTATCGCTTCTTTGCCATGCGGCAGCTGCGCTTGCAGCCCACCGATGAGATCGAGGCCGAACCCGACAAGCGCGACATGGGCATCTGGCTGCACGCCGTGCTCAAGGGCTTTCACGAGCAGCGCGCGCCGGCATCGGAGCGCGCCAGCGACCTGGCCTTGCTGGACCAACTGGCCGACAGCGTGGCGCAGTCCATGGGACTGCACGCGCAAGGGCAGGGCGGCGCGGGATTTTTGCCCTTCCAGGCCGCCTGGCCTGCGATGCGCGACGGTTATCTGGCCTGGCTGGCGGGCTTTGAAGCGCGCGAAGGGCAGGCTGGCCCGCGTTTTTCGCTGGCCGAACAGGCCATGAGCGCGCTGGCTGGCCCTTACAAACTGGTGGGCAAACTCGACCGCATCGACCTGCAAGACAGCCCCGAAGGCGCGATTCCCTTTGTGATCGACTACAAAACCGAGCCGCGCAAGACCACGCTGGACCGCGTGAAGCAACCACTGGAAGACACCCAGATCGCCTTTTACGCCGCGCTGCAGCCACAAGAGACCTTGCGCGCGGCCTATCTGAGCATCAGCGAAAGCCGCGAAGCCAAAGGGCCGGACACGCCGACGCGGCTGGTGGAGCAAACGCAGGTCTTGCTTGCGCGCGAGCATCTGCTGCAAGGCCTGGTACACGACCTGGATCGGGTGCGCGCCGGGCACACCATGCCCGCGTTGGGCGAGGGGCGGGTGTGCGAATTTTGCGCCGCCCGCGGTTTGTGCCGCAAAGACTTCTGGAGCGCGGCATGACGACACCCGCCTACCGCATCAACGGCGAATCCGCCACGCCCGAGGCCTTTTACGCGCTGGCCTGCGATCCACAACGCTGCGTGGCGGTAGAGGCCTGCGCGGGTGCGGGCAAGACCTGGATGTTGGTGTCGCGCATCCTGCGCGCCTTGCTCGACGGTTGTCCGCCGCAAGACATTCTGGCGATCACCTTCACCAAAAAGGCGGCGGGGGAAATGCGCAAACGCCTGCAAGAATGGGTGCTCTCGTTTGCGGCCATGTCCGACCAGCAACTGCGGCAAGAACTGCAGATGCGTGGACTCGATCCGGCGCAAGCGACCCAGCGCTGCGACGAGTTGCGCCGCCTGCCCGCGCGCCTGAACGAGCTGGGGCGCCCGGTGCAGATCCGCACCTTCCACAGCTGGTTTGCCGCTTTGTTGCGCGGTGCGCCGCTGGCGGTGCTGCAAGAGCTGGGTCTGCCGGTGCAATACGAATTGCTGGAAGACGACAGCGAAGCCGTGGCCTTGACCCTGCCGCGCTTCTACGCCGTGGTGGCCGGCCACGAGCAGCACCGCCAGGATTTCATGGATTGTGTGGCCGAGCATGGGCGCAGCCAGACCGTCAAGGCGCTGGGCAAAGCCCTGCAGAAGCGGGTCGAGTTCGCATTGGCCGATCGCCATGGCGTGGTCGATGTGTCGGTGGACGCCATGGCGCTGCGGTTTCCCGAATTCAGCGGCCACGCAGACCCTCTGCAGTGGTTGGTGAGCGATGCCGGCGCCCGGGCATGCATGCTGGAAGCCGCACGCAGTCTGGGCCAGGCCAGCGCCAAAACCTTTTCGGCCAAAGGCGTCGAGCTGGAACAGGCCGTGGGCGCAGGCGACGGGGCCGCCGCCCTGGCGGCTTTGCTGACCCAGAAAGACGAAGCGCGCAAGTTCGGCGAAAAAATCGTGGGCATCGCGTCGGTGCGCGCGGCCCAAGATCTGGCCTTGCGCGCGCTGGCGGCGCAGGCGCAGCACAAAACCTGGTTGCACCACCAGCGCATGGCCCGGCTTTGCCGGGTGCTGGTCGCCGAATACGGCGCACTCAAGCGCGAGCGGGGCTGGGTGGACATGAACGACGTGGAAGGCGCGGCTCAACGGTTGTTGGGAGACGCCGAGCTCTCGGGCTGGATGCAACAGCGCCTGGACGCGCGGGTGCGCCATTTGCTGATCGACGAATTCCAGGACACCAACCCCTTGCAATGGCAAGCCCTGTACGGCTGGTTGTCGGCCTACGCGGGTGCTGGTCCGGGTGAAGCGCCACAGGTGTTTCTGGTGGGGGACCCCAAGCAGTCCATCTACCGGTTCCGGCGCGCCGAGCCCCAGGTGTTCAAAGCCGCACAGGCCTTTGTGGTGGACGGTCTGGGTGGTGCCTTGCTCAGTTGCGACCACACGCGCCGCTGCGCAACCGGCGTGGTGGACGCGCTCAACAGCGTCATGTTGGCCGCGCAAGCGCAAGAACAATACGCAGGGTTTCGCGCGCACACCACCGACAGCCCGCAAACGGGCGCGCTGCTGACCTTGCCGCAAATCCTGCGCGACGCCAAGGCCGGTGCCGACGACGCCGACGAATGGGCCTGGCGCGACAGCCTGAACAGCCCGCGCGTGTTGCCCGAAGACAGCTACAGCGCGATCGAAGCCCGTCAGGCCGCCGACTGGATCGCCCGAGAGCTCGCGCCGGGTGTGCTGCAACCGAAAGACATCATGGTGCTGGCGCGCAAGCGCGAACGCCTGATCTGGTTGCACGAAGCATTGAGCGAACGCGGCATTCCCTGCGAACAGCCCGAAAAGCAAGAGCTGGGCGACGCGCCCGCGGTGCAAGACCTGGTTGCCTTGCTGGATGCGCTGGTGTCTACCCAGCACGATCTGAGTCTGGCGCAAGCGCTGAAATCGCCTCTGTTCTCGTTGGGCGATGCGGCGCTGGCCCACATCGCCCGCTTGCAAGCCTTGTGGTCACCAGCCCCGTCCACGCCCAGCGAGCGCCCGATGTCTTGGTGGGCCGTGTTGCAACGCTGGTGGGCCTTGCCGCCCGAACAAAGACCCACGCCCGAGCGCGACCACCGGCCCGACGAGGCGCTGGCCGAGGCCCTGACGCAGGCCGCCGCCACACTCGACCGCTACCGCAGCCTGGTGCAAAACCTGCCGCCACACGACGCGCTCTCCAGCATCTACCAGCAAGGCGACGTGCTGGCGCGGTATGCCCAAGCCGTGCCCGCCAGCCAGCGCCAGGCGGTGCAAGTGCAATTGCAGGCTTTGCTGGCGCAGGCCTTGCAGCTCGATGGGGGCCGTTTTCTCACGCCCTACCGTTTTGTGCGCGCGCTGCGGGCCGGTGGCTTGCGCAACCCGCCCGTGGCACAAACCCAGGCGGTGCGCTTGCTCACCATCCACGGCGCCAAAGGGCTGGAGGCCCACACCGTGCTGCTGCTCGACGCCGACGCCCCGCCGCCCAAGCCCGAGAGCATGGGCGTGCTGGTGGACTGGCCGGGTGAAGCGCCAGCGCCGCTGCGCTTTGTGTTTCTGGCCAGCGAAAAGCAGGTGCCGGCCTGCTCGGTCGACGTGCTGGCGCTGGAGCAGCAGGCGCGGGCGCTGGAAGAACTCAACGCCTTGTACGTGGCGCTCACCCGGGCCGAAACCCGGCTGGTGATTTCCAGCACCGAACCGCACCAACGCGGCAGCGCACCCAGCTGGTACCAGCGCACCCAGCCGCTGGCCTCGCCGGTGGACGCGGTAGAGCCTTTTACGCAGGCGTCGCACGGCGAGGGCACCGATGGCCAGCAGCGTTTTGACTTGTTGGAGCTGCCGGAGCACCAGCCACCGACCGGGGCCGAAGAGACTTTGCTCGCGGAGCCAGCAGCGGCGTTGCCGGAAGATCTGCGCGATGCCGAGCTGGACGAAAAATCCCGCGCCGGTCAGGCCTTGCACCGCTTGATGCAGTGGCGACCCACGCCGGGTGCCGGCTTTGACTGGAGCGCTTTGCACGAACAAGCCGTGGCGCGCGAATTTGCTCTGAGCCCGGCGCAGGCGCGCGAGGCGGTGCGCATCGCACGCACCATGGTGCAAGGCGAGGCGGCCTGGGTTTGGGACGCCGACCTGCTGAACCACTGGGGCAACGAAGTCGAGCTCTGGCACCAGGGCACGCTGCTGCGGCTGGACCGCCTGGTGCGCCGCCGCGACACCGGCCATTGGTGGGTGTTGGACTTCAAGAGCGCGATGCACCCGGAACGGCAGGCCGACTTGCGCGCCCAGATGTGGGGCTACCACGCCGCCATGCTGGACGCGGTACCCGGCGCGCACGTGCGCCTGGCTTTCATCAACCCACAGGGGCAAGTGATTGAGCTTGTCTGAGACCCATCGGCCAGCGCATGAAGGCGCGGCCAGCAACGGATTTTCCATGTCATTGCATGCAGATAACGAGCCCAGCCCCATGCCCACCATGGAGGTGGATGTGGCCGTGGTGGGTGGTGGCCCCGCAGGTTTGATGGCGGCCGAGGTGTTGAGCGCCGCTGGCCTGGGTGTGCACCTGTTCGACGCCATGCCGTCGGTGGGGCGCAAGTTTCTGCTGGCGGGCAAGGGCGGCATGAACCTCACCCATGCCGAAGCCTTGCCCCAGTTCCTGCAGCGCTACGGCGCCCGCACGGAGGCGCTGCAAGCGTTGCTGGAGACCTTCGGTCCACAGCAGGTGCGCGAATGGGCTGCGGGCCTGGGTATCAGCACCTTCGTGGGCAGCTCACACCGGGTGTTTCCCACCGACATGAAGGCCGCCCCGCTGCTGCGGGCCTGGTTGCAGCGTCTGCGCCACCCGCCCGCCGGCGGGCCGCCGGTGCAGTTCCACATGCGCCACCGCTGGCTCGCTTGGGACGGTGAGGCTTCGCAGCAGAGCCCGGATACTCTGGTGTTTCAGACGCCTGGCGGGCTGCAGCGGGTGCGTGCGCGCGCCGTGGTGTTTGCGCTCGGTGGCGCCAGTTGGGCCCGCCTGGGTTCGGACGGTGCCTGGGTGCCGCCGTTCCTGTCGGCGGGCGTGCCGGTGGCGCCCCTGTTGCCGAGCAACTGCGGATTCGATGTCGCGGGCTCGGCGGTGCACGGCGTGGTGGCGGGTTGGAGCCCTCATTTCAGCAGCCGCTTCGCCGGTCAGCCCTTCAAATCGGTGGCGATCCGGGTCGACGGGCCGGGTGTGGTTTTTCAGCGCCGGGGCGAATTCGTGGCAACCCAAGGGGGTGTGGAGGGCAGCCTCATCTACGCCGCCTCGGCCTTGTTGCGCGATGCCATCGCGCGCAAGGGCCAGGCCGCTTTTGCACTCGATCTGCTGCCCGACCACAGTCTGGACCAGGTGCTGGCCCAGCTGCGCCACCCGCGCGGTTCGCGCAGCTTGTCGGCCCACCTCAAAAGCCGGCTCGGGCTGGACGGCATCAAGATGGCGCTGTTGAACGAATGTTTGCCGCGCGACAGCATGCAAAAACCGGAGCTGCTGGCGCAGGCGATCAAGGGCTTGCCGATCGTGGTGAACGCGCCACGCCCGATCGACGAGGCCATCAGCTCAGCGGGCGGCGTGCCGTTCGAAGCGTTGGACCCCGGCCTGATGTTGACCCAACTGCCCGGCGTGTTCTGTGCCGGCGAAATGCTGGACTGGGAAGCCCCCACCGGTGGTTATTTGCTGACCGCTTGCCTGGCCAGCGGGGTGGCGGCGGGGCGAGGCGCGCAGGCCTGGCTGGCCGCGTCCGGTTCGGCGCCTTGAAACGGCAGGCAGCGGCTTATTTCTTTTTCACGAAGCCGTAAATCACCAGCAGCAACACCGCGCCGATCACCGAAGCGATGAACCCCACCGGCGCGCCCGGGCGGTACAAACCCAATGCCGCGCCCAGAAAACCGGCCAAAAACGAACCGGCCACGCCCAGCACGGCGGTCATGATCCAGCCCATGCTGTCGTCACCGGGTTTGATGGCGCGGGCGACGAAACCCGCGATGAGGCCAATGAAGAG
>NZ_JBFJMY010000140.1:0-10130 GCF_041633695.1 Hydrogenophaga sp. | reverse complement strand
GGATGGAGACAAGATGAAGCTGGATATGTTGGTGGTTGGCGCCGGGTTTGCGGGTGTTTACCAGCTCTACAAGGCGCGTGAAGCGGGCATGAAGGTGCGCGTGCTCGAAGCGGGTGACGGTGTCGGCGGAACCTGGTTCTGGAACCGTTACCCCGGCGCGCGATGCGATGTCGAGAGCCTGGACTACTCCTACTCTTTCTGCCGCGAACTCGAAGAAGAATGGGAGTGGACCGAGCGCTATGCACCGCAGAGTGAGATCCTGCGCTACATCAACCATGTGGTCGACCGCTTCGATCTCCGACAAGCCATTCAGCTCGATACCCGGGTCGCTTCGGCACACTTCGACGAAGAGCGCGCCGTCTGGTCGGTTGTCAGCGAGAGCGGCGAAGCCTTCGAAGCCACCTACCTGGTGATGGCCACGGGCGGACTGTCCATTCCGCAAAAACCCGACCTGCAAGGTCTGGACGACTTCCAAGGCAACTGGTACCACAGCGCGCGCTGGCCCAAGGAAGGCGTGGATTTCACCGGCCAGCGCGTCGTGCTGATCGGCACCGGATCCAGCGGCGTACAGATGGTGCCCAACATCGCCGCCCAGGCCAGCGAGCTGACCGTGCTGCAACGCACCGCCAACTTCAGCGTGCCGGCCCACAACGTGGCGTTCACGCCCGAAGCGCTGCGGGCGGCCAAGTCCCGTTACCCCGAGCGGCGCGCCATGGGCCGCGAAGCCATCACCGGGCAGTTTCTCAACGCCAACACCAAGAGCGCGGCTGAGATGACCGACGAGGAGCGTGCCGCCGAACTGGAGTACCGTTGGAAAGGTGCGGGTGGCGGGTTTCGCATGTTGCGCACATTTGCCGACCAGATGTCGAACCTGGAAACCAATCAACTGGTGGCCGAATTTGCGCGACGCAAAATCCGCGCGGTGGTCAAAGACCCCCGAAAGGCCGAGATCCTATGCCCCAAGGACGACCTGCCCTTCGGCACCAAACGGCTCTGCGTGGACTCGGACTATTACGACACCTTCAACCAAAGCCACGTCGACATCGTGGACGTGGCTGCCGATCCGATCGTGGAAGCGACACCCGCAGGCGTTCGCACCCAGTCGCGCGAGATGGCCTGCGACGCGATTGTGTTCGCCACCGGTTTCGACGCCATGACCGGTGCCCTCAAGTCCATCGACATACGCGGCGAGCGAGGTCTCTCCCTGCGCGACAAGTGGAAAGACGGACCCACTTCTTACCTGGGCATCAGCATCGCAGGCTTCCCCAATCTGTTCGTGATCGCCGGACCCGGTAGCCCATCGGTTTTGAGCAACATGGTGCATTCGATCGAAACCCACGTCGATTGGATCATGCGCTTGCTGCACACGGCAAAAACCAGGAACGTGCGTCGCATCGCAGCGCAACAATCGGCCGAAGACAGCTGGGTGCTTCGTTGCGCCGAAGAGGCGAACAAGACCCTGTACCCCAAAGCGAAGAGCTGGTACATGGGGGCCAACATCGAGGGCAAGCCACGTGTATTCATGGCCTTCGTATCAGGTGTTCCGCTCTACCGAAAGCTGATCGAAGAAGTTGCATCGAACAACTACCAGGGATTCGAACTCGCCTGACGCCAAGCCGCTTGGCAACCCGTTTCATTCATGACAAGGAGACATATCCATGGACCGTAGAACCCTCATCAAATCCGTCGCCGCACTGGCAGCCCCGGCCATCGTCACCAGCGCGAAAGCCCAGAACGTCATCACCCTGCGCTTCCACACCTTCGTGCCGGCGATGTCCAACGTGTACAGCCGCGTCATCACACCGTGGATGGCAAAGATCGAGAAAGAGTCTGGTGGACGCCTGAAATTCCAGGGCTTCCCATCCATGCAAATGGGTGGCGCACCTGCCCAGCTCTTCGATCAGGCCCGCGACGGTGTGGTCGATATTGTCTGGTCGCTGGCGGGTTACACCCCGGGCCGCTTCCCGCGCTCCGAAGCTTTCGAGCTACCCTTCTTCACCTACGACGCTGAAGGCTCTTCGCGCGCGGCGTGGGAGTACATCGCCAACTACGCGCCGGACGAATTTCGTGATGTCAAGCTGCTGGCCTGCCACACCCATGGGCTGAACATCTTGCACATGAAGAGCAAGCTGATCACCAAAGCAGGCGACCTGCATGGACTCAAAGTCCGGGGCCCGACACGCAAGGCCACACAGATCCTCACGGCGGTGGGCGCGATTCCCGTGGGTATGCCCTTACCAGCGATCCCGGACGCCCTGGCCAAGGGCGTGATCGAAGGCGCCATCATTCCCTGGGACACGGTACCCGCTGCCAAGCTGGATGAGCTCACGAAGTTCCACACCGAGTTCCCCAAAGGCATGCAAGGCTTCAACAACAGCATGCAGTTCCTCGCCATGAACAAGGCGCGCTACGACAGCCTGCCGGCGGATCTGAAAAAGGTCATCGACCAGAACAGCGGCCCCGACGTGTCGGCCATGTACGGGCGCGAGATCGAGGCCCAGGACCCGGTGGTGCGGGCGGCCACCCTGGCACGCGGCAACACGGTCCATGTGATGGGCAAGGCCGAGACCGAAGAGTTCAAACGCCTGACCAACCCCATCGTCGACGAATGGGTGAAGGAGATGAACGACAAGGGTTTTGACGGCGCCAAGCTGCTCGCTGGCGGGCGTGAACTCGTCGAACGCTACCGCCCCAAGGTTTGACAGACCTGCGGACCGGTTGCGGAGCGACCGCGACCGGTCCGCCACCTGGTCGGCGCCCTGCTCCGCGCAGGTGCGCCAAGGCGCCCAAACTCAGGAGCAACTGTTGGAACATATGGAATGCGATGCGCTGGTCGCCGGATCGGGCGCAGGCGGCCTGTCGGCGGCCATCGCCATGGCCAAGGCCGGGCTGGATGTGCTGGTGGTGGAAAAAGCCGAGCACTTCGGTGGCACAACCGCGCTCAGCGGCGGCGTTCTCTGGGTTCCGGGAAATCGCTGGGACCCCCAACAAGGCGATGAGGCCCGGGCCATGGCCCGGCGCTACCTCGACGCCGAGGCGGGCGATGCGCTGGACTCCGAGGCGGTCGAGCAGTTTCTGCAGAACGCGCCACGCATGGTGGCTTGGTTCGAGCGCGAGACCTGCGTTCGGTTTGGTCCCACGCAGTACCCCGACTACCACCCCGACCAGCCAGGCGGCGCGGCAGTGGGCCGCTCCATACTCGCGCAGCCCTTTGACATCCGCGCGCTGGGCGCCGACATGGCCCGACTGCGCTTGCCGCTCAAGACCATCACCTTCATGGGCATGATGTTCAACTCCTCGAACGCGGACCTCAAGCACTTCTTCAACGCCACCCGCTCGCTGCGTTCCTTCGCCTACGTAGCGCGCCGTCTGGTCACACACCTGTGCGACATGTTGCGCTACCGCCGCGCCGTGCAGGTCACCAGCGGCAACGCCCTCGCTGCCCGGCTGGCCCGGTCGGCGCTGGATGCCGGTGTGCCCATCTGGACCTCGACCCCGATCAAACAACTGCTCATGCACGGCGGCGCGGTGGTCGGTGCGGAGATCGAGCGCGGGGGCAGCTTGCTGCGTGTGCACGCCCGCCATGGCGTGGTGCTCGCCTGTGGCGGCTTCCCGCACGACCAGGCGCGGACTAAGCAGACCTATCCGCACCTGCGCCGTGGTGGCCGTCACTTATCGCCCACGCCCGCCGAGAACACCGGTGACGGCATCCGTCTGGCCGAACAGGCGGGCGGCGTTTGCCAGACCGGCCTGCCGAACGCTGCGGCATGGATGCCGGTGTCGCGCGTGCCGTTTGCGAATGGCGAGCACGGCCTGTTCCCCCACTTGCTCGACAGGTACAAACCCGGTGTGATCGGCGTCAACCAGGCCGGCCACCGTTTCTGCAACGAATCCAACTCGTACCACGACGTGGGTGCGGCCATGGTCCGAGACGGTGCCAGCGCGGCGGACACCACGGTGTGGCTGATCTGCGATCGGCGCGCACTCCGTGCGTACGGGCTGGGCGTGGTCAAGCCCGCGCCTGTGCCCATCGGCTCGCACCTGCGAAGCGGCTACCTCACCGAAGGTCGCACGCTCGCTGAGCTCGCGCAACGGGTCGGCATCGACCCTGCCGCACTGCAAGCGTCGATCGACGCATTCAACGCCGACGCAGCGCAAGGCCAGGACCCCCTTTTTGGCCGAGGCAGCTCGGCGTTCAACCGCTACCTGGCCGATCCGGAGCATGCGCCCAACCCCTGTGTGGCGCCCATCGTCCAGGCCCCGTTCTACGCGGTGCAGCTGCACATGGGCGACCTGGGCACCTTCGAAGGACTCAAGACCACCGTTTCAGGCGCGGTACGCACCGAAGCGGGCTCGGTGATCGCGGGGCTGTATGCGGTGGGCAACGACAGGCTCAGCGTGATGGCCGGGCACTACCCTGCGGCGGGCATCACGCTCGGGCCGGCCATGACCTTTGGCTGGATGACGGGCCGGCACATCGCGCAGGCTGCGCAGACACCGTTCACATCGACTTCAGCGACCGCGTCTCATGGGACGCGCGCCGCGGGGTTGGGACATGGATAAGGAGCAACAGGACATGCATGCCGATCAAACGGGTTCGCAGCGTGTAGCAGTGGTGACCGGCGCCGGTGATGGCATCGGCCTGGCCACCGCGCACAGGCTGGCGCGCGACTTCGCGCATGTGGTGATCGCAGACGTTCGGCCCGAGGCCGCGCGTCAACGCGCCGCCGAACTCGGGCCGCAGCACCTGGGCGTTGCCTGCGATGTGACCCAGGAAGCCGATGTGCTGGGACTGTTCGAGACCGTGTTGCAGCGCTACGGCCAGATCGATGCTTTGGTCAACAACGCCGGTATCGGCGAACAGCCGGTGATGACCCTGGAACAGACCGTGGAAGGTTTTGACCGCATTCTGGCCGTGCATTTGCGCGGTACCTTTCTGGCCAGCCGGGAGGCCGCTCGCCATTTCGTGGCGCGGCAAACGGGCGTGATCGTGAACCTGGGATCGATCGCCGGCATGGCCGGCCATCCTGGCCGCAACGGCTACGGGGCGGCCAAGGCCGGCATCGCCGCGCTGACCGAAGCGATGGCCAGCGAGTGGGCCCGCGACGGCATCCGCGTCAACGCCGTGGCGCCGGGCTATGTGATGACCGACCTGGTGCGCGACCTGATCGCGCGCGGTGCGCTCAACCCGTCGGACATCGAAGACCGCACGCCGATGGCGCGCTTTGCCCAGCCCGAGGAAGTGGCCGAAGCCATCGCCTTCCTCGCCTCGCCCAGTGCCAGCTTCATCACGGGCGTGACCTTGCCCGTGGACGGTGGCTGGCTTGCCTTTGGCGCACCCCCGGCCCGGCTGGGCCGCGTCGCCGCCCAACGCAAGACCCTTTGAACCGCACGGGAGGACATCAGACATGGACACGGAAATCACCGAACTGCTGCAAAAAATCAAAGACGCCAAGCGCACACCGTTCTGGCAAAGCACACCGGAGCAGGCCCGCTCGGGCCCCATGCTGATGGACCTGCTGTTCGGCCCAGCCCCCGATGTGGCGCGGGTCGAGGATTTCAGCATCGCCTCTTCCAACGGCCACGCGCTACCGGTGCGCCTCTACGTGCCGCGGGAACAGCCCCGCGGACTGATCGTCTACTTCCACGGCGGCGGCTGGGTCGTGGGCTCGGTCGCGTCCTACCACCCGCTCACGGCCACGTTGGCGGCGCGCACCGGTTGTGCGGTGCTGTCGGTGGACTACCGGCTGGCGCCCGAGCATCCCTTCCCCCTGCCTCTGGACGACGCCATTGCGGCCTTGCGCTGGAGCGCCGAAGAAGCGGAGACCCGGCTCGGTGGTCCGGTGGCGCGCCTCATTGCCATGGGCGACAGTGCGGGCGGCAACCTGGCCACGGTGGCGGCGCGCCTGCACAACCGAACCGACACCGCCCGCCCGGTCGACCTTCAGATCCTGGCCTATCCCGTGACCGGGCACGACTTCGACACCGGCAGCTACCAGGCCTTTGCCGAGGGCCACTTGCTGACGCGTCGCGACATGATGTGGTTCTGGGACCAATACCTGCCCGATCCCGCCCAGCGCGACAACCCGCTGGCCTCGCCGCTGCACGCGCCCGATCTGTCGCATTCGCCCCCGGCGTTGATCCTGTCGGCCGGCTGCGATCCGCTGCGCGACGAAGGCGAGGCCTACGGGCAACGGTTGCTGGCGTCTGGTGTGGACGCACAGGTGCTGCGTTGCGACGGTCTGGTGCACGGCTTTCTCGCCATGATCCACTACGCGCCGAGCGCATCCCGCGCCTTTGACCGCATCCTCGCGGCGGTCGACCTGGCGACCGCCTGATCCCCCCGGGCACCGGCGACTGCGACGGCTCGCCTGCACTCGGAGCGCGACCCAGCTGAAACCATCCGCTTGACCCTGTCCGCTCTTCTCCGGGTTGCCATTGGTGTTTCTACTAGTTGGCATATCAACTAGTTGGCATATCATTTACGCAGCTTCGCCATCCAGAGCGCAAGCACCCCAGGAGACAAACATGCGTATTCAATGGAAGCTGGTCGGCACACTCGCTGCTGCATTTGCCATGGGCGGTGCTGCCGCCCAGACCGTCAAGGTCGGCATCATCGCCCCGTTCTCGGGCCCTTTCGCCCACTACGGCACGCTGTTCAAGACCGGCGCCGAAGCCTACGTGGCGCAACAAGGCGGCAAGCTGGCGGGCAAAGAGATCGAGTTCATCTACCGCGACGAAGGCGGCCCAAACCCGGCCAACACCCGCACGCTGGCGCAAGAGCTGGTGATCAAAGACAAGGTGGACTACCTGGGCGGCATCGTGTTTTCGCCCAACGCCTTTGCGGTGGCACCGGTGATCCAGGAGTCCAAGACGCCCATGGTGGTGTTCAACGCCGCCACTTCCGACATCACCACCAAGAGCGATTACTACGTGCGCACCAGCTACACCTTGTGG
Source organism: Hydrogenophaga sp. (assembly GCF_041633695.1). Classification (GTDB taxonomy): domain Bacteria; phylum Pseudomonadota; class Gammaproteobacteria; order Burkholderiales; family Burkholderiaceae_C; genus Hydrogenophaga. The sequence goes on along the minus strand of NZ_JBFJMY010000140.1, from coordinate 3,173 downwards.
CAGGTGACGGTACCCATGGCGCAGCACGCGGCCAAAAAAGGCATCAAGAAAGTGGTGACGGCGGTGACCGACTACGCCCCCGGCGTGGACGCTGAAACCGCGTTCAAGGCCGAGTTCGCCAAACAAGGCGGCGAGGTGGTCGAGAGCATCCGCATGCCGATCCGCACCACCGATTTCGCGCCCTTTGCGCAGCGCATCAAAGCCAGTGGCGCCCAGGCGGTTTACGTGTTCCTGCCCGGTGGTCCTCCCAACCTGGGCTTCGTGAAGGCCTACAACGAGAACGGCTTGCGCCAGGCCGGCATCGAATTCCTGGGCAGCGCCGAGACCGACGAGTTCGACCTGCAGAAGTTCGGCGACTCGGCCATCGGTCTGTCGACCGCGTTCCACTACTCGGCCGCACACGATTCCGCCGCCAACAAAACCTTCCTGGCCGCGCTGGCCAAGCAGAACAAGGACGCCGTGGCCAACTACGCCTCGGTGGGTGCCTGGGACGGCATGGCGGTGATCCACAAAATGATCGAAGCCACCGGTGGACAGCGCGACGGCGCCAAGGCCATGGCGACCATCAAGGGCTACAGCTGGGAAAGTCCACGCGGACCCGTGAGCATCGACGCGAACACGCGCCACATCACGCAAAACGTCTACCTGCGCTCGGTTGAAAAAACCGCTGCTGGTCTCTTGGTGAACAAGGAACTGCAGAACTTCGGCCCACAAGTGGACCACGGGCTGGCCAAGTAAGGCCGGACGTTTTCGAAGCTCTCAGGCAAAGGACTGTGGCGTGACCCTGCTGACCAACATACTGATCGACGGCATCGCCTATGGCATGGTGCTGTTCATCATTTCCGTGGGCCTGTCGGTCACGCTCGGCCTGATGCGCTTCGTGAACCTGGCCCATGGCGCCTTTGCCATGACCGGTGGCTACATCGCCGCTTGGCTGGTGCGCGAACAAGGCCTGTCGTATGCGGTCGGCGTGCCGCTCGCTGTGCTGGCCACCGGCGTGCTCAGCGCGGCGCTCGAAGTGCTGGTGCTACGCCGCCTGTACCGGCGCAGCGAACTGCACCAGGTGCTGTTCACCATTGGCCTGACTTTTCTTTTTGTGGCCACGGCCAACCTGCTGGTGGGGCCGGAGGTGCAACTGATTCCGCTGCCCGACGCGCTCTCGGCCACGATCGACCTGGGGGTGCGCAGCTTGCCGGCCCACCGCTTGCTGGTGGTGGCCTGTGGCCTGCTGGTGCTGCTGGCTTCCTACGGGGTGCTCAACCGCACGCGTTTTGGCATCTGGCTGCGCGCCACGGTGGACAACGCCAGCGCCGCCGCCGCCCTGGGTATTCCAGTGCAGTTGGTGTACGTGCTCACGTTTTCGGTGGGTGCGGCGCTGGCCGGCCTGGGCGGCATTCTGGGCGCCGAGCTCATGCCGCTGGAGCCGTATTACCCCTTGAAGTACCTGGTGCTGGTGTTGGTGGTGGTGGCCGTGGGCGGCATGGGCAGCATCGCGGGTTCGCTGGCGGCGGCGCTCGCGCTGGGCATCATCGAAACCGCCAGCAAGTACCTCGCCTCCGACTGGGGATCGCTGTTTTTCTTCCTGGCCATGGCTTTGCTGCTGGCCTGGCGCCCGCACGGTTTGCTGGTGCCCCGAAAGGTCTGACGGCATGAAAACTTCCATCCCTTACCTGGTGCTGCTGGCACTGGCCGCATTGATCTTCTTCTGGTGGCCGGACCAGTTGCCGCTGGCGGCCCGCATCGCCACCATGGCGATCCTGGTGATGTCGCTCGACTTGGTGGTGGGCTACGGTGGTCTGGCCACGCTGGGCCATTCGGCGCTCTACGGCACCGGCGCCTACGCGGCGGGTCTGCTGGCCATGCACCTCACGGGCAACCCGCTTCTGGGCCTGGTGGCCGGCGCGCTGGCCGGTGGACTGCTGGCCTGGTTGTCGGCCCTGTTCCTGTTGCGCTACGAGGGCCTGAGCTTTCTCATGCTCACCGTGGCGCTGAGCCAGATCGCACAAAACGGCGCCAGCAAGCTGCGCGACTGGACCGGCGGTGAAGACGGCCTCACCGGGTTCCAGATCGACAGCATCCTGGGCATCTGGTCCTTTGATCTGTATGGCAAGACAGCCTTCGTCTACTGCTTCGTGGTGATGCTGCTGTGCCTGTGGGCCATGCGGCGTTTGATGGGTTCGCCCTTCGGGTTGTCGGTGCTGGGCATCCACCAGAACCGCTTGCGCACGGCGGCCATTGGTGGCTCGGTGCGCGGGCAATTGCTGAAGCTGTATGCCTTCTCCGGCTTCTTTGCCGGCATCGCCGGCGCACTCAATGCCCAGGTCAACCAGATCGTCGGGCTCGACACCCTGGGCTTTGAGTTGTCGGCCGAAGCGCTGGTGATGCTGGTGCTCGGCGGCGCGGGCAATCTCTTTGGCGCCATCGGTGGCACGGCGGTGTTCATGTTCATCCACCACACGGCCGCCACCATCAACCCCTACCACTGGTTGTTCATCATCGGCGGCATGCTGGTGTTCGTGGTGCTAGTGCCACGCGAACGCCTGTGGGCGCGGCTGCGGCTGGTCTGGAGCCGGCCCGCACCGAACCCCAGTACCCAGGACGCCACATGAGCACCGATGTTTTGATGGACGTGCGCCATTTGCACAAATCGTTCGGCGGCCTCCAAGTGACGCGCGACGTCTGCTTCACCCTGCGCCCGGGCAACCGGGTGGGGCTGATCGGGCCCAACGGCGCGGGCAAGACCACCTTGATCAACCTCATCACCGGCGTGCTCGCGCCCAGCCAGGGCAGCGTGTGGTTGCGCGGTGAAGACGTCTCTCAACTGAGCCAACCCCAGCGCGTGCAGCGCGGCCTGGCGCGCACCTTCCAGATCACACAGTTGGCCCCCACACTGCCGATCCACCGGCAGATAGAGCTCGCCATCCACCAGCGCCAAGGCAGCGTCAACCGGCTCTGGCGGGCGCTGGACAGTTTCCACGCGGTGCGCGAAGAAGCGGCGCACATCCTGCACCAGTTGGGCCTGGAAAACCGGACCCAACGTTGCCCCACCGAGCTCGCCTATGGTGAACAAAGGCTGGTGGAAATCGGGCTGGCGATGGCACTCAAACCCCAGGTGCTGTTGCTGGACGAACCCATGGCGGGTGTGCCCAGCGGTGAACGCCAGGTGGTGCTGG
>NZ_JBFJMY010000139.1:0-10252 GCF_041633695.1 Hydrogenophaga sp. | reverse complement strand
CACCGCAAGCGGCTGGGCTGAAAGCCTGGTTCTGCACCCTCCTGGTGTGGCTTGCCACACCCGTAACAAACCGTACACAATCGCCCAGAGCCGAACAACGGCCAACAAAGCGGACAACAAGTACAACGCCACCCAGGGAGGGCAGCCACATGAACGACGCAGACGCACAGCTGCGCCCGTTGTTTCACATCCGCATCGACCGCGAACTCGCGCACCCGCAGGTGCTGAACCTGCTGCGCGAGCACCTGGCTGGCATGCACGCCGCGTCACCGCCCGACAAGGTGCACGCGCTGGACCTGAGTGGGCTGCGCGTACCCGAGATCACATTTCTGACGGCCTGGCGCCACGCGCCCTCCGATCCCCCCGATGCCCCGCCCAGCGGTGCAGGCGAACTGGCCGCCATGGGCGCCCTCAAGGAACTGGCGCCCACCTCCGCCCTTGAGGGCGGGCACGGTGAACTCAAGTCCATGCGCACCGCCGTGCGCTACCTGCGCCAAGGCGCCGCCCACACCATCCTCACCGAACTGCTCGCCATCGCTCGGCAACGTGGCTATGCGCGCGTGAGTCTGGAGACCGGCTCGACGCCTGCGTTTGGGCCGGCGATTGCGATGTACCGGCGGTTCGGGTTTGTGGAATGCGGACCGTTTGCGGGTTACCGGGAGGATCCGTTCAGCCGTTTTATGACGATGGCGCTAGAGCGAACATGCAAGAACAGCTCCAACAACTGTGTTTGAAAGGCAAATGGCAAGACCTCGTATCTTCCCCCAATCACCCAATCCGGGCGGAGGACATTGGGGGAGTTGGCCTGGCCTCCAAGCTTGGCGCAATTGGGTGCTAACGCGCGACTTGTGCCGCGCGTACTCCCTGAGTTTGCAGCTCCATCCACTCTTGAAACGCCTTCATGGCCGCGCTCTTGCGCCTCGTCTTCATGCGCGTGAGCCAGTAGCCGCCCAGGTCGACCTCGACATTGAACAGGCGCACCAGCCGACCACTCTGCAGGTCGCGGCCGAACAGCATCAGCGGCAGCAACGCCACGCCCGCACCCTGGGCCGCAGCGTCGGCCAGCAACAGGGATGAGTCGAACATCGGGCCAGTGAGCAAGGGCGAGCGAGCGCCGGCCGCTTCAAACCAATGAGGCCACTCGTCCGAGCGGTAGGAGCGCAACAGCGTTTCGCGCGCCAGATCTCCCACCACACGAATACGGTGCGCCAACGACGGCGCACACACTGGCGCCAGTGGCGCGGCCAGAAGGTGCTGCGCCTGCATGCCGGGCCACTGTCCATCGCCAAAACGGATCGCACAGTCCAGCCCTTCGGCGGCGAGGTCAATGCGGTTGTTGTGTGTGAGCAGCCGCAGCTCGACGAAAGGGTGCCGCGCCTGGAACTCGCTCAAACGCGGCAGCAGCCAGCCGACCGCGAAGGTGCCCACCACGCCGACCGAAAGCACCTCGCGCTTGTGGGCCCCCTTGAAGGACTCCAGCGTGGCCGATATGCGCGCGAACGCATCCACCAGTGTGGGCAACAGTGCCATGCCCTCATCGGTCAGCGCCAATCCACGCGACACCCGGCGGAACAGTGGCTTGCCAAGACGCCCCTCCAGATTCTTCACATGTTGGCTCACGGCGGTCTGGGTGAGGTTGAGTTCCTGCGCGGCGCGCGTGAAGCTCAGGTGCCTCGCCGAGACTTCGAAAGCGCGCAAGGCGTTGAGTGGCAGATCCATGGATACCCCAAGTTTTTCTTTGGTGAAACCTCGATTATTCCCATTTGAGTGCTGTGGCCCAACTCCCTACGATGTGGGCTCTTTCACAAGGGAAAACACCATGGATCGACGCACTTTCTTTCTGACCCCCGGCGCCGGGCTGCTGTGTAGCCTGAGCGGACTGCCCATCAAAAATGCAAGGGCAGACTCGGGCAATCTGCTAGACGCCCTGCGCGACATCGAGGCCACCGCCCGAGGCCGCCTGGGTGTGCACTTCATCGACACCGCCACCGGTCGTGAGCTCGGCTGGCGTTCGGACGAACGCTTTCTCATGCTGAGCTCGTTCAAGCTGCTGGCCAGTGCGCTGGTGTTGGCCCGCGCGGACCGCGGCGACGATTCACTGGATCGGCGCATTCGTTACCGCCAGCAAGACCTTGTGCCGTGGTCGCCCATCACCGAAAAACACGTGGGCGGCGACGGCCTGAGCCTGGCTCAGCTCTGCGAAGCGACCATCACCACGAGCGACAACACCGCAGCCAACCTCATCCTCGCTAGCTACGGGGGGCCAGCGGCGCTGACCGCGTTCGCACGCCTGCTCGGCGACACGGTGACGCGGCTGGACCGCACCGAACCCGAGCTGAACTTCCGGTCCACCAGTGGTGATTCGCTGGACACGACCTCCCCCCGAGCCATGGCGCACACCATTGGAAAACTGCTGGTGGGCGATGCGCTCAAACCGTCGTCACGCGAGCGACTGATGCAATGGCTGCTGGCCAACACCACCGGTGGCAAGCGCTTGCGCGCCGGGACACCGGCAGACTGGCGCGTGGGTGAGAAGACGGGCACCGCCGGCAACGATGCGAACGACGTCGGTATCGCGCTCCCACCGCAGCGCGCGCCGCTGATCGTCACCGCCTATCTGGCCGAGAGTGCCACGGATGGTGCGACTCGTGATGCGGCGCTTTCCAGCGTGGGACGCTTGATGGCGCGGCTCTGACGACGCCAGAGCGGGCATCGCGGCCATCGGCCGGGGGGACTGCCCCCCGATCTTCTAGGGCCTGTTCACACTGCGGCACGTTCAAACGCCTCGAGAATGATGCCTCCCAGTGCCCGGGGAACGTCCTGTCCTTGCTGCGGTCCTTTGGTGGGTCGGAAACCGCATCGAGCGCGCCCGTGTCTCCGGTCCAAGGCCCCTCCGGGCGTGGAGCCTCAGATCCGAGCCCAGAACCACCACAACCCCAGGGCGATCAACAGCGCCGAGCCGCCGCGCACCACCACCGCCTGGTACCAGGAGCGGCCCACCAGCGCCTGCGACAGAGCCACCCAGGCCAGCACGGCCAGCAGCTGGCCCGCTTCCACACCCAGGTTGAAACCGAACAAGGCCCAGGGCAGCAAGCCGCTGGGGGCGGCGGCTTCGAGCAGCAGGCCGGCGAAGCCAAAGCCGTGCACCAGACCAAACAACAAGGCCAGCACATCGGTGCGCACCCAGGCCACGGGGCGCAGGTTGAGCCAGGCGGTGGCGGCGATCGACAAGGCGATCACCGGCTCGACCCAGCTGGGTGATGCCTGCGTCAGCCCCAAGGTGGCCAGTACCAGGGTGATGGAGTGGCCGATGGTGAAGGCCGTGACGGTGCGCAACAAGGACAGCCAGACGCTGGCGCCCGCAGCAGGGGTTGCAGCCGCCCAAGCCTGGGCAGCCTGCCGGTGATCGGTGTTGGCCGATGGTGCTCGCACAGGGATGCCACGGGCCCGGGGAAGCAGCAACAACTGCAATGGCAACACCAGGGCCAGCAGGAACGCCAGGTGGTCGTAGCCCTCCAGCAAGTGGTGGGCGCCCAGCAAGAAATAGTCGCGCAAGGCGGCCCAGCGGTTAGCAGCCACCCCGTCGGCAGCGGTACCGGTGGCATCAGCACCCTGGTCTGCACCACGGCCCGAAACGTTTGCCCCGCCCAGCAACAGCGGCGCCTTTTGCAGCGGCGACAGCGTGGTCAACAGATCCTGCCCAGCCACGCGGCCCGTCACCAACAAGCGGTGCGTGGCGTCCTGGTCTTTCAACAAGCTGTAGCTGAAAGCCAGCGCCTGGTTGCCAGGGCACAGGCTTTGCGCCGCCAGCCGGATATAGACGCCATCGCTGCGCCGCTCCAGACCGTCTGACGACCAGTTGATGGCGCAAGGCGCCGTGGTGGCGCTGCGGTCGAGCAAGGCCAGTACCTGGGGCATGGCGGCTTTCACTTCGCCCCAGGTCACGTTTGCATCGGCATTGGCGTCTATCGGTACCAGCAGATCCAAATCCTTGATCGCGACCGCGAGCAAAAAGCGGGTCTGGATGCTGGCCGCCGGGTCCACGGCCGCGCCCGGCCCGGCGTCGGTCTGGCGGATATCCAGATAGGCATCGCTGCCCTTGTGCGCTTGCGCCGTGCCCAGCAGGCCCAGGCTCAGCAGGCCGCACAACAACAGCGCGCGCAACGATGGGGAAACGGGCTTCATGGTTTCACCTGCGGTTGTTTGTTGGAACGCGGGGCCGAAGCGGTGGCGGGCAGTGGAGCGAGTCGGTTGTCGAGCAAGCCCACGGCCTGAATGGCTAGGGTGATCTCGCGCAGCGCCTCGGCATCTTTTGCCCGTTGGGCACTTTGCACCGCCACCCACCAGTCCAGCGGCTCGCGCTGCAACAAGAGGTTTTTACGTGCCAGCGCGAGCGCGCCCTGGGCATCGCCGTCCAGCCACAAGGCGGCCAGGGCGAGTTCGCGGCCATGCAAGAAAGGGTCGTCGCCCCGGCGCAGCAATTCGGTGTTGCGGGTGTTCAGTTCGGCGCGGGCGGCTTTCCACTGCGGATCGCCCAGGCGCTGCCAGGCGGTGGCGCGCCGCAGCAGCACCGCGTCGGTCTCGGGCAAGGGCGCCAGCAGCGCTTGTGCCTGCGCGGTCTGGCCGGTGCGCAGCAACAAGTCGCTGTAGGCGATCGCGGTGTAGAGGTCGGGTTGCAGGGCCAGGCTGCTCTGGTAGGCCTGGGCGGCATCGCCATCGTGGCCCCAGCGCTCCAGGTTTTCGGCCTGCAAAGAGAGCAACCAGCTGCGCTGCCCCGCATCGCCGGCCTGCGCGATCAGCGAGCGCAAGGCTTGCGAGGCCATCGCATGGGCGCCGCCGAGCGACTGCGTTTCCAGGCGGCAGGCAGTGGCATACAAAGATTGCCCGGCGCGCGCCACGGCGTCGCAAGCTCGCAGAGATTCGGCGTAGCGCCCCGACAAACGCTCCAATGCGGCCAGGTTGAGCCAGCCCTGCGCGTGGCCGGGCGTGCGCTGCAAGGCGGCGGTCAAGACGCCGCGTGCGGCTTCGAATTCGTGGCGCCCTTGTTGCACGGTGGCCTGCAACACCGCCAAGTCGGTCGGCGCATCGGCGCGGTCCCACCACGGGGTGAGCAAGGCCTGCGCCCGCCCCCAGTAGCGGGTGTCACCGGTCTGGCGCGCCATGACGATGTCCTGGCGCGCTTGCAATGCAACCGCGCCCGGGTCTGCTGCGCGTGCGGTGGGCGCCTGGTTCGGGGCGGGATTCTGCGGTCGGTTGCGCGTGACCACGGTCAGCACCTCCAGCACTTCGTCGTCGCGCGCCGGTTGCACCTCGGGTGCGGCGGCTGCGGCCAGGTGCAGACCGGCTAGAACCGAGACAAGAATCAGTTGGCGCGTGTGCATGGTGCAGACTGGAGTTGGGTTTGGGGTTGGGGATGTGCCCGCCACTGGCAAGCGACTGCTGGTGTGCGCCCGATGGCGGCCACACACCCCCAGAAAGATGTAAAGCAATGCCCCGGCACGCCTGACTCGCGCGTGATCGGGGCATGGGGGCCGGTCAGATACCGGCGGGAGACGCTGTGTCGTCGGTTGTCAACGTGATCTTGTTGACATCCACGGGATCGCCGTTGCCGTCCACGTTGTTGATCAGATTCTGGATAAAGGCCAGCATCTGATCAACGCTGAGTGTGACATCGGGCGCTACTGGGTTGGGTACGCCGGGGCCGGCCACGCTGGAGCCCCCGCCGCAACCCGCCAGCAGCAAGGCGCTCAGCGCGCCCGCCAGCAAAACCGGTTTGGTGTTGAAGATGTTCATGGTGTTTCCTGGGTTGCAAGCGTCACTGCGCACCGGCGTTCGGGGTATTCAGGTACGGGAAGGTGGACAAGAACGGCACCGTGGCCTGGTCCACCGCGTCGTGGATGTTGGCCGACATGGCGCCCAGCGGCACGCTCGATGCTTTGCAGGCCGAGGTCGCACCGGGTACGCCAGGCACGCTGTTGAGCTTCAAGGCGTCGTTGTCGCCGTTGATCACGCACAGACCACCCAGCATGGCCACGAGTGCGATGTCGACCACGTCGTCCTTGGGGCGGCGGCCGTTGGGGAAACCGGCGTTGTCGGACCCACTGGCCAGCGCGTTGCCCGCCACGCCCAGACGGTTCTGGTTCGCGAACGGCACGGGTGCCACAGCGGTGTTCAGGCGCAGCATTTCAGACGGTGCCGGGTTGACCATGGGCTTGTTCACGCCGGTGATGCCGGTCAGGAACGTCGTGGCGAGATCGGTGCGCGGCAGGTTGGTGGGCGCTACTTCACTGCCCAGCACCAGGCTCAGCAGCTTGGGCAGGGTCGGGTTGGTCACATAGGTCAGGAACTGGGCATCGTCCTTGGGGCTGGAGGCGTTGAACTTGTCCTTGTCGGGCAGGCCGATCACGACTTCGTTCACCAGCGGGTTGCCCAGGCGGGATACCTGGGTCCAGGCGCCACCCACTTTGTCGGCCTTGTTGTTGCCGGCACCGGGGTTGCCGTTGAACACACGACCCTGGCGCAGACTGGCCGTGGTCCAGGCGCCGATCACCGGCTCGCCACCAGCGGTCAGGCAATCCTTGTGCACTTCCAGTGCCAGTGTGGTGACGTTGGCGCCTTGGATGGCGTGCTTGCCGCCCATGCCGGCGGCGTCTTTGTTGGCCGGGTCGAGCAGGAACGAGGCCGGTGCGTTGACCAAGTCAAAGATCGGACCGAGGTTGACCGCAAAGCCTTCCTGGCGTTGGCCGACAAACACCTTGCCCTGGTTTTTGCCCGCCGGGCAACCGGCAAAGGTCACGTTCTGGATGTGTTTGCCCGCGTAGGTGGCGTAGTCGGCAATCGTCTTGGTGCCGATGTTGTCCACCGGCTTGTCGAACGTGGTGCCGCCACCGGTTTTGCTCACGGCCGTCATCGCGCCTTTGCGGCGGTCGCCGCGCACCATGTTGACGGTGAAGGTTTCGTTCACGTTCAGGTTGGCGTCGTTGAGGTTGCTGACGGCGCCGGCCTGGATCAGTGGAATCGCCACGCTGGCGTTGCCGATGCTCAGGGGAATGGATTTCAGCGCGTTCTGGAAGCGGAACTGGAAGGTGATGTCTTCTTTGGCGTCGCCGTTGTTGTCCACGTGGATCTCATACAAGGCGTTCGGGTCCATCTGGAAATAGTTGGGGCCACCGTAGGCGGCTTGCAGCGGCTGGTAGTTGGCCAGCAGGGTCACGTAGTCCGAACGGCCGCCGGTGCCGTTGGGTGCAACGCCTTCGTAGCTGCGGAACATGTAGAAGTCGGTGCCGTCGACTTTGGGGCTGCCGCTGATGAAGGGCGCTTCGCGGTGGCTCGACGCCATGGCGCTGCTGGCGGCCAGCAGCAACAGACAGGCCTTGGCAAGGGGATGGATTTTCAAACGCATGGGGGATCTCCGGTTGTGTCGCAGCAAAGACTGCCTACCGGATACGCACACACACGCGAACTGGATTCAAGCCCGTCGACCTTCCTCTGCAGAAAAGGCGCACAGACGAAAAAAAGCCCCGCCAAGGCGGGGCTTTTTTGAACAAACCGGTCAAAGACTCAGGCTTGCTTCTTCTTGCGTGCAACGGCGGCAGCGGCGAACGCCAGACCGAACAAAGCCAGGGTGCCTGGCTCGGGCACGTTGGACGAAACGACGTCGCGCACGTACCAGAGGTCGGCCAAGTTGGCGCCGGCAGAGGCGGGCAACCAGTGCTGCGACAGGCTGTCGCCGAAGTCGCAATGCGTGAAGCTGGAGTTCCAGTACTGGGCGGCGCACTTGCCGCCGAAATCGGTGTACACCGGCTTGGCGGCCCACTCGGCGTCGGTGGCTTCGCGCCAGCCAGCGTGCAGGCTGGCCTGGTACAAGGTGTTGGAACCGTACCAGTATTCGGAAGTGACAGGCGCGGCCCAGGCCCAGTCGAGTGCGCCCACGGTGATGTAGTCGTTGGCGGTCAGGTCGGTGAGCACGGGGCCTGCAGCGGCGGTACCGGCAAAACCCAGGGAAATGATCGCGGACAGAATGCTTGCTTTGATTTTCATGGTGGTCCTTTTTTTGGGAGGGAACGGGAACGACGACCCGCCGCCTGACACATCTGATTGCAACTACTGTGCCAATTTGTAATTCAATTGAATATTTTCAACAAAATCAAATACTTAAAGTGCATTTCTTGGATTCACCCCAAGTTTCGTCTTTGCAATTTGTAAAAAATACCGACGGTTTTTTGGCGTCAGAGACGGCGTTGCAAGCCTTGCGCACGGACGGCCCAAACCCACCACGCAGAAGAAATTTCAAAGCCCCAACACCCGGTTTCACAATCGCGCTGACCGACTCGCCGCTAACATGGCCGCTCTGTCTGCAGCGACCGCCGACGGTCCGCCTCCTCCCAAAACACCAACGAGACAAGTGCCCATGCCCGTGATCACCAACATCGAAGACCTGCGCGTCCTGGCCAAGAAGCGTGTGCCGCGCATGTTTTACGACTACGCCGATTCCGGCTCCTGGACCGAGAGCACCTACCGGGCCAACAGCGACGACTTCCAGAAGATCAAGCTGCGCCAGCGTGTGGCGGTGAACATGGAAAACCGCAGCACCGCCACCACGATGGTGGGGCAAGCCGCCAAGATGCCGGTCTGCATCGCACCCGTGGGGCTCACCGGCATGCAAAGCGCCGACGGCGAGATCAAGGCGGCCAAGGCGGCTGAAAAATTCGGCATCCCCTTCACGCTGTCCACCATGAGCATCTGCTCCATCGAGGACATTGCGCAAAACACACAGGCGCCGTTCTGGTTCCAGCTCTACATGATGCGCGACCGTCAGGCCATGGCCGCCATGATCGAGCGCGCCCGCCAAGCCCAATGCAGCGCTCTGGTGCTGACACTGGACCTGCAGGTGATCGGTCAACGCCACAAGGACTTGAAGAACGGCCTGACCGCGCCGCCCAAGCCCACCATCGCCAACATCATCAACCTCATGACCAAGCCGCGCTGGTGCCTGGGCATGGCCGGCACGCGCCGCCACAGCTTTGGCAACCTGGTCGGCCATGTGAAGTCGGTCAGCGACATGAAATCGCTCGCCGCCTGGACCAACGAGCAATTCGACCCGCGCCTGTCCTGGGCCGATGTCGAGTGGGTCAAGCAGCAATGGGGCGGCAAACTCATCCTCAAAGGCATCATGGACGTGGAAGACGCCAAGCTTGCGGTGGCCAGCGGTGCCGACGCCATCGTGGTCAGCAACCACGGCGGCCGCCAGCTCGACGGCGCGCCCAGCAGCATCGAAGCCCTGCCCGCCATCGTCGCCGCCGTGGGCGAGCAGCTCGAAGTCTGGATGGACGGCGGCATCCGCAGCGGTCAAGACGTGTTGAAGGCCTGGGCGCTGGGCGCGCGCGGCACCATGATTGGCCGCGCCATGGTCTACGGCCTGGGCGCCATGGGCGAACAAGGCGTGTTGAAAGCGCTGCAAATCATCCACAAAGAACTGGACGTGACCATGGCCTTCTGCGGCCACACCGATTTGCAGAAGGTGGACAAGCGCATTCTGTTGCCCGGCACCTACCCGTCCTGATTTTTTTCCTAGCCTGGTATGTCCGAGCCACCGATCCCACCCAACTCACCGCCCGCCGCTGGCTTTCGCCGTGTCAGCACCTGGTGGCGCGCGCTGTCCATCTTTTTGCTGCTGATCTTGCTGGTGGCCTGGGCCGCGAGCACCAGCATGGTGGCCCAGCTGCAGGCACAGATCCAGCACCTGCAGACCCGACTGGTCGAGGTGCCGCAAGTCACCCAGGTAGCCGTGCTGCTGGACGACAAGCAACTGCCGGCGATGCTGGTGACCTACAGCGCCCAAAACCGCATCCTGCTGGTGCAACGGCTCAACGAAGTGCGCGAAGGCCGAGAAGACAGCATGCAGCTCTGGTCCATCGCTGGCGACGCTGCGCCGCGCTCATTGGGCGTGATCGAAAGCAAGTACAAGACCCTGCAAATTCCCGTGGCCGAAGGCTCGCTCGAAGGCGTGACCTCGCTGGCCATCAGCGTCGAGAACAAAGGCGGCGTGCCCGAGCGCGTGGGCCCGCGCCTGCCCTGGTTGTTCAAAGGCTGGCTGGTGCAGAAGTCGATCTAAACCTTCGAAAACAGACGCCAGCTAAGGCCGCCTTGGCGTTGAAGGGCTATGCGCTCAGGGCGCGTCGATCAGGATGTACCCGCGGTTCTCCACCGTATCGACGCTGCGCAGGCCCATGGCCAGCTTCGCAGCAGACAT
>NZ_JBFJMY010000138.1:0-10330 GCF_041633695.1 Hydrogenophaga sp. | reverse complement strand
GGAGCTCACCAGCCTGTCGTCGTTCTTGCTGATCGGCTTCTGGAGCCACCGCTCCGATGCCCGTGCCGGTGCACGCCAGGCGCTGGCCGTCACGGGGGGCGGCGGTTTGGCCATGCTCGGTGGTTTTGTCTTGCTGGGCCAGATCGCCGGCACCTACGAACTCAGCGCCATGGCCACACAGGTGGCCCAGATCCAGGCCGACCCGATGTTCGTGCCGGCCTTGTTGCTGATCCTGGTGGGCGCCTTCACCAAGAGCGCACAGTTCCCGTTCCACTTCTGGCTGCCCGACGCCATGGCCGCGCCCACCCCGGTTTCGGCCTACCTGCATTCGGCCACCATGGTGAAGGCGGGCGTGTTCCTGCTCATGCGCATGTACCCGGTGCTGGCGGGCACCGGCCATTTTGAGGTGATCGTGACCGCAGCGGGTCTGGTCACGGTCTTGTTCGCGGCTTTCATCGCCATCTTCAAGCACGACCTCAAGGGCTTGCTGGCGTATTCCACCGTGAGCCACCTGGGTCTGATCGTTTTCCTGATCGGCCTGGGCTCGCCACTGGCCGCCGTGGCCGCCGTGTTCCACGTGCTCAACCACGCATCGTTCAAGGCCTCGCTGTTCATGATCGCGGGCATCGTGGACCACGAAACCCATTCGCGCGACATGCGCCAGCTCGGTGGTCTGTGGGCCTTCATGCCCTGGATCGCCACCTTGTCCATGGTGGCGGCCGCGTCCATGGCCGGTGTGCCGTTGACCAACGGATTTTTGTCGAAAGAGATGTTCTTCACCGAAGCGGTGGTGGGTACGTCGGGCGTCTGGGGCTGGGTGGTGCCGGTGGCGGTGACGCTGGCGGGGGTGTTCAGCGTGGCCTACTCGGTGCGCTTCATCCACGACACGTATTTCAACGGCCCGATCGGGGACGTGCCCAACGCACGCCCCCACGAGCCACCCTTGGGCATGAAACTGCCGGCCGGCTTGCTGGTGGTCATTTGCATCGTGGTCGGGCTGTTCCCGGCGGTCACCTTCGGGCCGCTGGTGCATGTGGCGGCCGGCGCGCTCACCGGCCAACCCCTGCCCGAATACCACCTCGCGCTCTGGCACGGTTTCAATCTGCCCTTGCTCATGAGCGCCGTGGCGCTGGTGGCGGGTGTCGCTCTTTACGCCGTGCTGGCGCGGGGCAAGCGCCTGCACCGCATGGAATCCGAGGCCTGGTTTGGCCCGGCTACCGGACGGCGGATTTTCGAGGCCCTGATCGATGGCTTGTTCGAACTGTCCGGGCGCGTGTCGCGGCGGCTGGAAACCGGTTCGCTGCAGCGCTACCTGGGCTGGCTGCTGGGTTCCGCCGTGGTGGTGGGCGCGGTGCCGCTGCTGGGTGCCGACATCGCCACCGGCACGCGCGAGCTGCTGCCCGCTTCGGTGCTGGCTGTGGCGATCTGGCTGCTGCTGCTGGCCACCTGCGTGGCCATCGTGCTCACCCACCGCGCACGCTTCCAGTCGGTGGTGCTGGTGGGGCTGGTCGGCATGGTCACCGCGCTCAGCTTCGTGAGCCTCTCGGCACCCGACCTGGCGCTCACCCAGCTCTCGGTGGAGCTGGTGTCCACCGTGCTGCTGCTCATGGGCCTGGCGTTGTTGCCCGCGAACTCGCCCAACGAGTCCGGCACGGCGCGGCGCGTGCGCGATGGTGTGCTGGCCCTGGCCGGAGGTGGTGGCATGGCCTGGGTGTCGTGGTTGCTGCTGACCCGCGACCACGACTCGATTTCCTGGTATTTCCTGGAGAAGGTCTTGCCGGTGGGCGGGGGCTCCAACGTCGTCAACGTGATCCTGGTCGACTTCCGCGGCTACGACACCTTTGGCGAGATCACGGTGCTGGGTATCGCCGCGGTCGGCGTGCTGGCGCTGATGGAAGGCATGCGTACCCGCCGACCGACCGAAGACACCGAGGGCCGTGCCTGGACCTTCGCCACCCAGCCGCTGCTGTTGCGTGTGGCCGCATCGGTGGTGTTGCCGCTCGCCCTGGTGTTCACCGTTTACATCTTCATGCGTGGCCACAACATGCCCGGTGGCGGTTTCATTGCCGGCCTGATCACGGCGGTGGCCCTGGTGTTGCAGTTCATGTCCATGGGCCAGAACCGGGCCGAAGCCTTGCTGCGCGCACAAGGCGGCCGCCGCTTCGTGCGCTGGATTGGCGCCGGCCTGTCGGCCGCCGGGCTCACCGGCGCGGGTGCGTTTCTGTGGGGGCGTCCGTTCCTGACCAGCGCACACGGCCACCCGCACGTGCCGGGTCTGGGCGATTTGCCCTTGGCGTCGGCGGCCTTGTTCGATCTGGGGGTGTACCTCACCGTGGTGGGTGCGACCTTGTTGACGATTTCGGTATTGGGCCAAGTAAGCCGCGAAAGCGGGGGCACGGCGTCCGCCAACACCAACCCAGGGAGTGCGACATGATCAGCATGGAATTTTTGCTGGCCACCGGCATCGGCGCGGTGACGGCCAGCGGCATCTACCTGATGCTGCGCGGGCGCACCTTTGCGGTGGTGCTGGGGCTTTCGCTGTTTGGTTACGCGGTCAACGTGTTCATCTTCGTGATGGGGCGCCTGTGGTCGAACGCCCAGCCGATCCTGGTGGGTGAAGGGCCGATCGCCGACCCGCTGCCGCAGGCCCTGGTGCTGACCGCCATCGTGATCGGTTTTGCCACCACCGGTTTTGTGATCGAGCTGGCCCTGCGCAGCCGGCACGAAAGCGGTAGCGACCATGTGGACGGCCACGAGCCCGGCCACGCACCCGGCTATTCGGCGCCGCCCTTGGATGCGTCCCGCACGCCAGGAGGGCCGCTCTGATGTGGGATCTGGTATTGGCTTTCTGGCTGCAGCACGCCCCCGTGCTGTCGGTGGTGTTGCCCTCGTTCACCGCCATGGCCATGTTGCTGTTGGGCGATATGGCGGGCATGGGTGGTATTGGTGGCGGTCACGTGGGCAGCGGTTTGCGTTGGCGCCGCCGCTTGAGCCTGGGCTCGGTGTTGCTGGGCGCGGTGATGGCTGCGGGTCTGGTCTGGCAGGCGAGCTCGGGCGAGCTGATGGTGTACCGCCTGGGTGAGTGGCCGGCGCCGTTTGGCATTGTGATGGTGCTGGATCGGCTCTCGGCGCTGATGGTCTTGCTCACCTACCTGGTGGCCGCGCCGGTGCTCTGGTACGCCAGTGGCGGCTGGGACATGCGGGGCCGCTACTTCCATGCGCTGTTCCATTTTCAGCTCATGGGTTTGTGCGGCGCGTTCGTGACCGGCGACCTGTTCAACCTGTTCGTGTTCTTCGAAGTGCTGCTGATCGCCTCGTACGTGCTGCTGCTGCACGGCAAGGGGCGCGAGCGCCTGCGCATGGGCGTGCACTACGTGGTGCTCAATCTGGCAGCCTCCGGTCTGTTCCTGATCGCGCTGGCGATGTTGTACGCCGTGACCGGCACCCTCAACATGGCCGATCTGGCGCTGCGGGTGGCGCAACTCACCGGCGACTCGGCCCTGCTGGCGCGTTCGGCGGCGCTGATCTTGCTGGTGGTGTTCGGCCTCAAGGCCGCGGTGGTGCCGCTGTACTTCTGGCTGCCTGGCGCCTACGCCTCGGCCAGCGCGCCGGTGGCGGCCTTGTTTGCCATCATGACCAAGGTGGGCGTTTACAGCATCATCCGCGTGCACTGGGGCATCTTCGGTCTGGAAGCAGGGGAGGCCACGTTGGCCGCTGGTGCCTGGTTGCTGCCGCTGGCTCTGACCACCAGCGTGCTCGGTGTGATGGGCGCGCTGGCCTCGACCAGCATGGCCCGCATGGTGGCCTATCTCACGGTTTCGTCGGTCGGCACCATCTTGGCGGGTGTGGGCCTGTTCACGCCCGAAACCCTGTCGGCCGCGCTGTACTACACCTTGCACAGCACGGTGGTGATCGCCGGTCTGTTCCTGCTGGTCGAACTGCTGGCCGCCCAGCGCGGTGATGCGCTCGACAGGCTGCGGCCCGCCGTGGCGGTGCGCGAACCGGTGCTGCTCGGCCTGATGATGATTTTTGGTGCGGCTTCGGCGGCGGGCTTGCCACCGTTGCCCGGTTTTCTGGGCAAGCTCATGATGCTGGAGAGCTCGGCCGGTCTGGCGTCGCAGGCCTGGGTCTGGAGCGTGGTGCTGGGCGTGGGCTTTGTCACCATCATCGGCCTGGCCCGTGCCGGGGTGATTGTGTTCTGGCACGTGCAGCCCGAGGTCGGCACCGTTCCGGTGGCTTCGGGTTCCAGCTTCAAGCTGCTGTCGGCCACCTGGACCTTCATGGCGCTCACGGTGGTGATGGCGGTGCTGGCTTCACCCGTGAAGCGCTACACCGATGCCGCCGCCGCACAGATCGCCAACAAGGCAGCCTACGCGCAGGCGGTGCTGGGCGAACAAGGCGGCGTGAACGCCCAGACCACACGACCGTACGACGGGACACGGCCCGCGACCACGGCACCGACCACAGAGGAGGGCGCACGATGAGTTCCGAACCCAATCCAGGCACCCCTGCCGTGGTGGGCGCGGTGCGCCGCAGGGGCTGGTTTGCACATCCGGTGCTGTCGGTCTTGCTGGCTGCCAGCTGGCTGGCCTTGTCGCACAGCCTGGCCCTGGTGCACCTGATCTCGGCGGCGCTGATCGGTTTGATCGTGCCCCGGTTGTTGCGCGCCTTTCTGGGCGACGCCGAGTACATCCACTGGCCCAGCGCCTGGCGCTTGTTGTGGGTGGTGTTGAAGGACATCGTGCTGTCCAATATCGCGGTGGCCCGCCTGGTGTTGGGGCGCATCGATCGCATCCAGCCGGCCTGGATCCAAGTGCCGCTGGCCACCAAGCACCACCGGGTCAATGCCTTGCTGGCCATGATCATCACCACCACGCCGGGCACGGTGTCGGCGGTGATCGACGAGGACCGCGATTTCATTCTGGTGCACGCGCTCAATTGCGACGACGCACCGGCCATGGTGGACGATATCAAGACCCGCTACGAAGGCGCATTGCTGCGCGTCTTCCGCATCCAGCCGGAGAACCCCGCATGAGCTTCGACATATTGAACCTGGCCCTGGACATCGCGGTGGTGGCGGTCACGCTGGCGGTGGTGTTGTGCGGTTGGCGCTTGCTGCGTGGACCTCAAATCACCGACCGTGTGCTGGCGCTGGACACGCTGTATATGAATGTGGTCGCCCTGGTCGTCTTGCTCGGCATCCGCTGGAACACCGCCTTGCTGTTCGAGGCGGCTTTGCTGGTGGCCATGCTGGGCTTTGTTGCCACGGTGGCGCTGGCGCGTTACCTCAGCCGCGGCGACGTGGTTGAGTAAACCGACACTGGAGAAAACCCATGAATCCCCTGATCGAATGGACCGCCGCCGCCCTGATTCTCATCGCGGCATTTTTCCTGCTCGTGGGCGCCATCGGCCTGGTCCGCCTGCCCGATTTTTACATGCGCCTGCACGCACCGACCAAGGCCTCAACCCTGGGCGTGGGCGGCATGCTGATCGCGTCTGTGCTGGTCAATGCCAGCCGGGGTCATCCCGGCGTGGCCGAGTTGCTGATCACGCTGTTTGTTTTCGTGACCGCGCCGGTGTCGGCAAACCTGATGGCGCAAGCGGCTTTGCACCTGGCCCTGCCTTCAAAGGCAGACCTGCCGCCGGGCGTGGTGCCAGAACGTCGCTGAGCGTAAAACCCAGCCCGCGCAAATGGGTGTCCACACTCAGGCAGCCTTGTTGCACCAGGTCGAAAGCCTGCGGGTCGAGCAGCCAGTTCTGGATCAGGCCGTCGATGGTCACATGCAGCCCGAGGGCCGCCGACTGGAGCGGCATGGCGATGGTGAGCGACTGGCGCTGGGCCGCTTCTTTCAAGGTCTGTTCGGTCATGGCCACACAGGCGTTGCGAACCTGCAGATGGCGCTCGCGCACGGCACGCATTTCGTCCACGTACTCCACCTTGTGCGTCGCCACTTCAAAGACCCGGCGCGTGCGTTCGTCGTAGGCGGTCTTGTGCAGGGCATCGGCCACAGCGGTGCGCAGGTGGTGCAGCGGGTCGTCTAGCTGGTCGGCGTTGCGGCTCAGGCAGCCGAGCGTGTCTTCCATGGGCAGGGTGACGCGCTCCATCATGGCGTTGAACAGGTCGGCTTTGTCCTGGAAGTGCCAGTAAATTGCGCCGCGCGTGGTGCCCGCAGCGCTGGCGATCTGATTGAGCGAGGTGCGCGAGACGCCTTGGGACTGAAACAGCAGTTCAGCCGCGTCGAGCAAACCGTTGCGCGTGGCTTGCGCCTCTGCCTTGGTGCGACGGACCATATGATTTGTCTCCGATGAGGCCGGTGTAAGTACGTCCGACTATACATACATTCGAGTATGTATGTATACTTTGCCGCTTTGGTTACAAGCGCTTGCCGCTGTCATCAACGGCTGGTCCACTCTGGACCGCGCCCCCTCTTTTGCCACCTTCTCTCCAAGGAAAGCCATGCCCGCCTTGCGTCTTGTTCACCCCTTTCCCCGTGCCGCATCCTTGTTGGTGGGCGGACTTTCTCTGAGCGCTTTGCTCGTGGCCTGTGGCCCATCCGGCGCGCCCGCAGGTGCTGCACAAGGCGGTGGCGCACCACCACCGGCCGAAGTGGGGGTGGTCACGGTCGCGCCCGGAGATGTGGGTCTGATCACCGAATTGCCGGGCCGTCTGGAGGCCTCCCGGGTGGCACAGGTGCGTGCGCGTGCAGCGGGCATTCTGCAAAAGCGCCTGTTTCGCGAAGGCAGCGAAGTCAAGGCCGGTCAGGCCTTGTTCACCATAGACGCAGCGCCGTACGCAGCCGCTTTGCAAAGCGCCCAGGCCACTTTGGCGCGTGCCCAGGCCAACGTGGCCCAGGCCAGCGCACTGGCCGCGCGCTACAAGCCTTTGTTGGCGGAAAACGCGGTCAGCCAGCAGGAATATGCGAGCGCCGTGGCGTCGGAAAAGCAGGCCCTGGCCGATGTGGCTGCGGGCAACGCGGCGGTGAAGACCGCCAGCATCAACCTGAACTATGCGCAGGTCACCGCGCCCATCAGCGGGCGCATTGGCCGTGCGCTGGTGACCGAAGGTGCGCTGGTGGGGCAGGGCGAGGCCACGCAGTTGGCCGTGATCCAGCAGACCAACCCGATGTATGTGAACTTCACCCAGTCGGCCAGCGAAGCGTTCAAGCTGCGCCGGGCGATGGAGAGCGGTCAGCTCAAGAGCGCCGGCGCCGGCGCCGGTGCTGCCAGCGTGACGGTGGTGTTGGAAGACGGCAGTGCGTACGCCCATGCAGGCCGTTTGCTGTTCACCGATCTCACGGTCGACGCCACCACCGGCCAGATCATGTTGCGTGCCGAGGTGCCCAACCCGGGCGGCGTGCTGCTGCCTGGTCTGTATGTGCGTGTGCGGCTGGAGCAGGCCACGGCCAGCGATGCGCTGACGCTGCCGCAACAAGCGGTGACGCGTTCGGCCCAGGGCGATTCGGTCATGGTGGTGGGCGCGGACGGCAAGGTCAGCCCGCGCTCGATCCAAGTGGGTGGTGAGCAGAACGGCCAGTGGGTGGTGCTCGATGGCTTGAAGGCCGGTGAACAAGTCATGGTGGACGGCTTCCAGAAGCTGCGCGGTGACGCACCGGTCAAGCCGGTGCCTTGGCAAGCGCCGGGCAGCGCAGCCGCCCCGGCCACTGGCCCCGCGAAATAAGGAGCGCCCCCCATGGCGAAATTTTTCATTGAGCGGCCCATTTTTGCGTGGGTGATTGCCTTGTTCGTGATGGTGCTGGGCGCGGTGTCCATCACCCAGTTGCCGATCGCGCAATACCCACCGGTGGCGCCGCCGTCGATCGTGGTGTCGGCCGCGTACCCCGGCGCATCGGCCAAGACGCTGGAAGACAGTGTGTTGTCGGTGATCGAGCAGGAAATGAACGGCTCTCCGGGCCTGATCTACATGGAAGCCGTGGCCCAGGCCAACGGCACTGGCAACCTTACGCTGAGCTTTGAGCCCGGCACCAACGCCGATCTGGCACAAGTGGACGTGCAGAACCGGCTTGCCCGGGCCACGCCGCGCCTGCCTGCTGCGGTGACACAACAAGGCGTTCGGGTGGACAAGGCGCGCAGCAACTTCTTGCTGTTCACCATGTTGTCCAGCGACGACACGGCTTGGGACCCGGTGGCTTTGGGCGACTATGCGTCGCGCAGCATCGTGCCCGAATTGCAGCGTTTGCCCGGCATTGGCCAGGCCCAGCTGTTCGGTACCGAACGCGCCATGCGCATCTGGATCGACCCGGCCAAGCTGCTGGGATTCAACCTCAGCGCAGCCGATGTGAACGCTGCGATCCGCGCACAGAACGCCCAGGTTTCGGCGGGTGAAATCGGCAGCCTGCCCAACGTCGCGGGCCAGGGTATTGCCGCCACCGTGGTGGTGAACGGCCAGCTCGCCAGCGTGGAACAGTTCGGCAACGTGGTCTTGCGCGCCACCAGCGATGGCGCCACCGTGCGCCTGAAAGACGTCGCCCGCATCGAACTCGGTGCCCAGGCCTATGCCACCTCGGCACGGCTCAACGGCACCCCTGCGGTGGGCATTGGCGTGCAACTCTCGCCCAGCGGCAACGCACTGGCTGCGGCCGATGCGGTGCGCGCCAAAATGACGCAGCTGGAAAAGTTTTTCCCCAAGGGCATGAGCTGGTCCATCCCTTACGACAGCTCGCGCTTCGTGAAAATCTCGATCCAGGAAGTGGCCAAGACGCTGGGTGAAGCCGTGTTGCTGGTATTTCTGGTGATGTTCCTGTTCTTGCAGAACTGGCGCTATACCCTGATCCCGACCATCGTGGTGCCGGTGGCCTTGCTCGGCACGTTTGCCGCTTTGCTGGCCATGGGCTTTTCCATCAACGTGTTGACCATGTTCGGCATGGTGCTGGTGATCGGTATCGTGGTGGACGATGCCATCGTGGTGGTCGAGAACGTCGAGCGCATCATGAGCGAAGAAGGCTTGCCGCCTCTGGAGGCCACGCGCAAAGCCATGGGCCAGATTTCGGGCGCCATCGTGGGCGTGACCGTGGTGCTGATCTCCGTGTTCGTGCCGCTGGCTTTCTTCAGCGGTTCGGTCGGCAACATCTACCGCCAGTTCTCGGCGGTGATGGGCGTGTCGATCGCGTTCTCCGCCTTCATGGCGCTGTCGCTGACGCCGGCCTTGTGCGCCACGTTGCTCAAGCCGGTCGAGGCCGGTCACCACCACGAGAAGCGGGGCTTCTTCGGCTGGTTCAACCGCCGCTTTGCACGCACCGCCAAAGGCTACGAAGGCGGTGTGGCCAAGTTGCTGCCGCGCGCAGGCCGCACGCTCGTGATCTACGTGGCCATTGTGGCCGCCGCGGCTGTGGTGTACATGCGCTTGCCCACTTCGTTCCTGCCGGGCGAAGACCAGGGCACCATGCTGGTGAACGTGCAATTGCCACCGGGCGCGACGCAAGAGCGCACGCTGAACGTGATGGAGCAGGTTGAAGGCTTCATGCTCAAGCAGCCGGAAGTACAAGGCATGGTGAGCGTGCTGGGCTTCAGTTTCTCGGGCCAGGGCCAGAACGCTGCGCTGGCTTTCGTCACGCTCAAGGACTGGAGCGAGCGCACCGGGCCGGGCAGTTCGGCAGAAGGCCTCGCCGGGCGTGCTTTTGGTGCCTTGTCGGGCATCCGCGATGCATTTATCTTCCCGTTGAGCCCTCCACCCATTCCGGAGTTGGGCTCTTCGTCGGGCTTCAGTTTCCGCCTGCAAGACCGGGCGGGTCTGGGCCGTGAAGCACTGCTGGCCGCGCGCAACCAGATGTTGGGCATGGCGTCACAAAGCAAGCTGCTTGCCGGTGTGCGGCCCGATGGTCTGGAAGACGCGCCGCAGCTGCAACTGGACATCGACCGCGACAAGGCCAATGCACAAGGTGTGGGTTTTGACGCCATCTCCAGCGCGATTGCGACTTCGCTGGGCTCCAGCTACATCAACGATTTCCCGAACGCCGGACGTTTGCAGCGCGTGGTTGTGCAGGCCGATGCCCCGGACCGCATGCAGCCCGATGATTTGTTGCGCTTGACGGTGCTCAACAACAAAGGGCAGGCGGTGCCGTTGTCGGCCTTTGCCAGCACGCGTTGGATCACCGGCCCGATGCAGACCGTGCGTTACAACGGCTACCCCGCCATGCGCATCAGCGGCAGTGCGGCACCTGGTTTCAGTACCGGCGCGGCCTTGGCCGAAATGGAGCAACTGGCCAGCAAGTTGCCACAGGGCTTTGGTTTTGAATGGACCGGGCAGTCGCGCGAAGAAAAGCTGGCAGGTTCGCAGGCCATCGTGCTGTACGGTTTTGCCATTCTGGCGGTG
>NZ_JBFJMY010000137.1:0-10335 GCF_041633695.1 Hydrogenophaga sp. | reverse complement strand
TTGCATGACTGACTCCTGTTGAGGGGTTCCGCGACCAGAACGCCTCGATTGAAAAAGAACCGCTTCAAATGAAGACGGTTCGCTTTTTGTTGCTCTCAGGTCGCCTTAAAAAAGGTTGTCCTGATCGGCAAACAAACTCATGACCGACTCTCCGGAGGCGATGCGCGCGATGGTTTCGGCCATCAGCGGCGCCACGGAGAGCTGGCGGATCTTGCCGCAGGCCTGGGCGGCCTGCGAAAGAGGAATGGTGTTGGTGACCACAACTTCGTCCAGGGCATTGCCCTTGGAGATGCGTTCGATGGCCGGACCAGAAAAGATGGGGTGCGAGCAATAGGCGTAGACGTTTTTGGCGCCACGCTCCTTGAGCACTTCTGCCGCCTTCACCAGCGTGCCGGCGGTGTCGATCATGTCGTCCATGATCACGCAGTTGCGGCCGTCGATGTCGCCGATCACGTGCATCACTTCCGACACATTGGCCTTGGGGCGGCGCTTGTCGATGATGGCCATGTCGCAGTTGAGCTGCTTGGCCAGGGCACGTGCACGCACCACGCCACCCACGTCGGGCGACACCACCAGCAAGTCGGTGTAGTTCTTCTGGCGCAAGTCGCCCAGCAACACGGGCGAGGCGTAGATGTTGTCCACCGGAATGTCGAAGAAACCCTGGATCTGGTCGGCGTGCAGGTCCATGGTCAGGACCCGGCTCACACCCACGGCTTGCAGCATGTTGGCCACCACCTTGGCGGTGATGGGCACACGGCTGGAGCGCGGGCGGCGGTCCTGGCGCGCGTAGCCAAAATAGGGAATCACCGCCGAGATGCGTTCAGCGGATGCCCGCTTGAGCGCGTCGACCATGATGATGAGTTCCATCAGGTTTTCGTTGGTCGGCACGCACGTGGACTGGATCACGAACACATCGCGTGCGCGCACGTTTTGCATGATCTCGACGGTGACTTCGCCGTCAGAGAATCGGCCCACGTTGGCGGCACCCAGACGGGTGCCCAGGTGCTGGGCGATCTCTGCCGCCAACACCGGGTTGGCGTTGCCGGTGAAGAGCATGAAATCCTGTGGCTGAACTTGCATGGTTTTCCCAGCTGATTGGACGGTGGCGAGATGGCGGCAGGAAGTGCGGTGCACCTCAGCCGCAACTGGCGGTGCAGAAAACGCAGCACCCAGCGAATCCGAGCAAGCGCCGGGTTCCTGGCGTGGTTCAAAAATGGTGGCAGGGGAGGAAGGACTCGAACCCTCGCATGCTGGAATCAAAATCCAGTGCCTTTACCAACTTGGCGACTCCCCTACACAGGCCATTTGCCGTTTGGCAAACCGCCTAAAAAACGTCGCAGGCCGCGCATCTACTGTGCCGACTGCGCGAGACCGATATTCTAATCGGAACACCAGCCCGCCAATGGATGCACATCCAGATTGCTGCAGGTTTGTACCGTCCAGCCCACAGGGGCATCCGACAAGTCCATTCCATACGGCATGGGCGCAAATACCGCTGTACCCGACCCGGTCATTCGGCCTTGCAAACCATGGCTGGAAAGCCATTCGATGCAACGTCCCACATCGGGACACAAGGCCTGTGCGACCGGTTGAAGATCGTTGTGTCCGAAGTCCAGGAGTTCCTGAAGATCACACCCAACCACCCCGGTGGCGTCATTTGCAGCAAAGCCTTGGATTGTAGCAGTTTTTGTATCGCGCTTGAGCAGGGGCGAATTGAAAATCGCTTGCGTCGAGGCGCCCGCAGCGGGTTTGACCACCACAAAGCGGGCGGACGGCAAGCTGATGGGCGTCAATTGTTCGCCCACACCTTCGACCCAGGCGTTGCGCCCGCCGATGAAAAAGGGCACATCGGCGCCCAGCTTCAAGCCAATTTCCGCCAGTTGAGGGCGCTTCAGATCCAACTGCCACAGGCGGTTGAGCGCGAGCAGGCAACTGGCCGCGTCCGAGGAGCCTCCGCCCATGCCCGCTTCGGCAGGCAGGCGTTTTTCCAGGCCGATGGTGGCGCCCAGTGGGCAGCCGGTGGCTTGTTTGAGGGCCATCGCCGCGCGCACACACAGGTCTTCGGCGGGCAAAGCGGCGGAAGAGGCGTGGGCCAGCAAATCCTCGCGTTGAATCCGCCCGTCGGTGCGCAGCTCGAAATGCAGGGTGTCGCCCCAGTCGATGAGCATGAACACCGATTGCATCAAGTGGTAGCCATCGGGCCTGCGGCCCAGAATGTGCAAAAAAAGGTTGAGCTTGGCGGGCGCGGGCACCTGGTTCAGGCGTGTCGGGCCATCGCCGGGACCGAACGCTTTCATGGCTGGAAGACGATGCGCAACTCGGCGCGCGGTTCGGGCAACTCGCGCAGCGCTGTGACCCGGCCCTCGGGCTGTAGCGCCAGATCGGCTTGCCAGCCGGCGGCTTGCTGCGGCTGGCCTTGCAGCCAGCTGAACAGGGCGGCCACTGGCAGCGCCGTGCCACTGAGTTCCGCGGTCAACGCGTCCAGGTTCTGGTAATTGCGCACGTCTGTTCCCTGGCGCAGCTCGGCACCGATGGGAGTCCACAAGACCGTGGCCAGGGTGTTGCCCAGGGGCGATGTGAACCGCAGCTCGCCCGCGTCCGGGGATCCCTTGAGCTCAAACCCGGCCGAAAACGATTGTGGCGGCGTGCTGTCGATGCGCACCGCCAACCGGCCGTCCCAACGGTTTTCGCCCGGTGCGGCGGGCGGGCGCGTGGCGCAGGCGCCCAGCAGCAGGGCGAAGAGCAGCACGCACAGCCCGCGTGTGGAAACAAAGGCCAGGTGGCCCCAGCGGGGTGCTCGCCCTGCCCAGATGGCGCCGCTCATGGTTTGGCTTGCAGGCGTTTGAGAGTTTCTTGCAGCGTCGCGTTGTCATTCGACAGCAGCAGGGCTTCGCGCCAGATTTTCAAGGCCTGCTCGCGCTGGCCTTGGACCCAGAGCACTTCACCCAGGTGCGCGGCGATCTCCACGTCTGGCCGTTTGGCATAGGCTGCCCGCAGGATGTCCAGGGCCTTGGCCAGATTGCCCTGGCGGTATTCCAACCAGGCCAGGCTGTCCTGGATGTAGGCGTCGCCGGGCGCGAGTTCCACCGCCTTTTCGATCAATTGCCGGGCTTCCGGCAAGCGCACGCCGCGTTCGGCAAACGAATAGCCCAGCGCGTTGTAGGCGTGGTGGTGGTCCGGTTTGGCCGCGATCAGCTGGCGCAGCAGCTTTTCCATGGCGTCGAGCCGGTCGGCCTTTTCGGCCATCATGGCCTGGTCGTACACGAGCTCGGTATCTTCGGGGAAGCGTGCAACGGCTTCCCCGTACACCTCGTAGGCCTGTTGGTAGGCCCGGTTGTCGCGCAGCAGCTGCGCTTCAACCACGTACTTCAGCCTGGCGTCTTCCGGGCGCCGCTCCGGCTGGCTGCGCAGCAGGGCTCTGGCTTGCGGGAGCTGTCCTTGTTTGGCCAGCAGCGATGCGCGCCGCACTTGTGCCGCCATGATGTCTTCGGCGTTTTCGATCCGGTCCAGCCAGGCGTTCGCCGCCGAAAAATCTTTTTGCCGCTCGGCAATCTGGGCCATCAGCAAATAGGCCTGGGTGAGGCCACGCGCCAGGCGTTCGTCGCTGGAGGCGCGCGCCAGCGTCATGTACTTTTGCAGTGAGGCGCCAGCGGCCGGCAGCTGGTTTTCCTGTATCTGCAGCGTGGCCAGCAGCAGCCAGGGTTCCGCCGATTCCGGATGGCTTTGGGTCAGTTCCTGCAATTGCGTGCGCGCTTCTGCGGTGCGCTGCAAATCGAGCAGGATGCGGGCGTAGGTCAGCGGCACGGTGATGCGGTCCGCATCGGTCTTTGTCCGCGCCTGCAGGTGCTGGCGCACCAAGACTTCGGCCTCGGTCTGCCCGCGTTCCATCAGCTCCAGGGCCAGCAGCGCGGGCAAGGGCGCACCGGGGTCGCTCTCGTGCGCTCGGCGTGCTGCGCTCAAGGCCGGTGCCCATTGCTCCTGGGCCAGGGCCATGCGCCCCACGGTGGTCCAGGCGGCGGCGGCGTATTCGGGCAGTTGCAACTGGGGGGCCAAGGCCTCGCGCACCACTTGCTGGGCCAGGGCTTTGTCCGGCACGCGGGCAAAGGTCTGGGGGATGGCGTTGATGGTGTCGGTGCGCTCTTTGCCACTGGCGCGCGCGAGCAGGGATTTCAGCAAGGGCCCGGTCTCTTCGACCCGATTCAGTGCCAACAGAATTTGCAGCAGAAAACGATCGGCCTCGGGCGACTCGGGAAGCGCTTGTGACCAGGCGCGTGCGGCGGTCAGTGCCGCTTCGCCCGAACGTGCCTGCAACGCGACTTCGACCGCGCGGCGGTACAGCTGCGGGTCGCGCTGCTTGCGTGCCGCATCCAGCAGCAGCGAGAAACCGGCTCCTGGATCGCCGCCTTGCACATTGAGCTCTCCCAGAAGCAACTGGTAGAACAGCTGTGCGCTCAGGTCCGAGTTGACTGGCGAAGGCTGTACCGCCGAGCTGGCCACGGGCGCTGGCGTGGGGGCGGTGTTCTGAGCCGCCACGGCCAGTGTCCATCCCGCCAGGCACAGGGCCAGCAGCAGGTGTTTTGAACCAGACGCCAGAGGCTTGATCGAGAACGCTGTGGCCGGGGCAGCTGCGCTGCAATGGCTTCTGGTGAGCGGGTTCACGAGGCAGTGCGGCGTTTTCATTGGGTCATGATAATGGAAGGGTGGTCGGTCACAGGCTTGAGAGTCGATGGCGCACCATCTGTTCCATTCACCACCCAAATTCCATGCCCGAGCTTCCCGAAGTCGAAGTCACCCGCCGCAGTTTTGCCGATCGGATCGCCGGCGCCAGCGTGCAAGGGGTGCACCTGGGCAAGTCCTTGCGCTGGCCCCTGGGTTGTGATCCAGCTGAGTTGCAGGGCCGGGTGGTGCACAGCGTGCAGCGGCGTGGCAAATACCTGTTGCTCCGCATGGACCAGGGCCTGCTTCTGCTGCACCTGGGCATGTCGGGCAGCTTGCAGTTCGCAGCCCGTTTGCCGCCACGGGGCGTGCACGACCACTTCGAGCTGCAAACCAGCCAGGGTTGTTTGCGCTTGCACGATCCGCGCCGGTTTGGTGCGGTGGTCTACGCCGACGCGCTGGACGCCCCCAGCGCGTTGAAGCTCTTGAGCAAGCTCGGGGTGGAGCCGTTGGAGGTGGGATTTGACCCGCTGCCTTTCCACCAGGCCTTGCAAAAACGGCGCTCCAGCATCAAACAGGTGCTCTTGGCGGGCGATGTGGTGGTGGGGGTGGGCAATATTTACGCGTCCGAGGCCTTGTTCATGGCCGGAATCCGGCCCAGCTTGCGCGCCGACCGGCTGAGCAAGCCCCGCGCGCAGCGTTTGCATGGCGCGATTGTCGCGGTTCTGCAACGTGCGCTGGCGCTGGGTGGCAGCACCTTGCGCGACTTCTCCAACGCCGAAGGGCAGACCGGCTACTTTCAGCTCGACGCCATGGTCTATGGCCGGGACGGCTTGCCCTGCCGACGGTGTGAGACGCCGATCAAGTCCATTCGGCAAGGGCAACGCTCCACTTTCTATTGTCCGACCTGTCAGAAGCCTTGAGTGGGGGGCCGGATGGTGTGTGGGGCGGGCTGGCCGGTCGGTGCGCAAGCGGCTGCCGATGCTATATTGACTTCTTCTTTTTCCACCCCGCATATGAGCTTCAATCAGGAATTTGACCAGCACGGCGTTTGGCGCAAGGAGTTTGCTCTGCGTCTCAAACTGCTGTCGGAATGGCTCATAGACCACGACCTGATGGAAGCGGGCGTGCGCGAGCGGCTCGATCAAGTGCACGCGCAGGTGCGCAACGACAAGGTCATGGTGGCCTTTGTGGCGGAGTTCTCGCGCGGCAAGTCCGAGCTGATCAACGCCATGTTCTTCGCGGGCTATGGTCGCCGCATCATGCCCGCCAGTGCCGGCCGCACCACCATGTGCCCGACCGAGCTGGGCTACGAGGCGGATGTGCCGCCCTGTCTGCGCTTGTTGCCGATCGAGACCCGCTTGCAGTCCAAGTCGCTGCTGGACTGGCGCAACGCACCTGAAAAATGGGAGCGGGTGGATCTGGATGTGAACGATCCCAAGCAGCTGGCGCGGGCGATCCAGAAGGTGGCCGAGGTGCGGCGCGTGAGCCAGACCGACGCGGCCAAGCTGGGATTCTGGAACGACGACACCCCGGACGACAATCCTTTGCCTGGCGCCGACGGCATGATCGAGGTGCCCAAGTGGCGCCACGCCTTGATCAACATGGCGCACCCCTTGCTCAAGCAAGGGCTGGTGATTCTGGATACCCCCGGTTTGAACGCCATCGGCGCCGAACCCGAACTGACCGTGAGTCTGCTGCCCCAGGCCCACGCGGTGGTTTTCATCTTGGCGGCGGACACCGGGGTCACCAAGTCGGACCTGACCATCTGGCGCCAGCATTTGAGCGATTTTGAGGCTGTGCGCGAGTCCAGCCTGGTGGTGTTGAACAAGATCGACACCATGTGGGACGCCTTGAGCACACCCGAACAGGTGCAGTTGCAGATTGCGGCACAGCGCACCGACGCGGCTGAAATCCTGGGGCTGTCGCCCGCACACGTGCTGGCGGTGTCGGCGCAAAAAGGCCTGCTGGCGAAGGTGAACCGCGACGACAAGCTGCTGGAGGCCAGCAACCTGATGGCGCTGGAGAAGGCGCTGGGCGTGGGCTTGCTGGGCGAGCGGCGGCGCATTCTGCGCGCGGCGGTGTCGGCGGGCATCCAGTCGCTGCGCCAGGAGACCGGGCGTCTGGTGCACACGCGAGCGCGCGATCTGGTGGAGCAGATGCAGGAGCTGGATGGCTTGCGCGGCAAGAACGAAGGCGTGATCAAGCAAATGCGCTTGCGCATCGAGCAGGAACAAGCCGATTTTGATGCCAGCGGCGCCAAGATCCAGGCGGTGCGGTCGGTGCATCTGCGCTTGCTCAAGGATTTGTTCGCCTTGCTCAGCAGCTCGCATCTCAAGTCGCGGGTGGTGGAGCTGGCGCGTGCACTCAAACAACCCGGCATCAAGCTGGGGGTGCGCCGTGCCTATGCCCACACGTTTGACCAGCTGCGTGCCGATCTGACCAAGGCCGGCACCTTGGCCACCGATATCCAGTCCATGCTGGAAGGCAGCTTCAAGGGCTTGAACGCGGAATACGGTTTCTCCTTGCAGCCGCCCACCCCGCCGCAGCTGGAGCAGTACGCCAAAGATCTGGGCGCCATCGAAAAAAGCCACATCCAATACCTGGGCCTGGGCAATGCCTTGCGTTTGGCCCAGCCCGAATTCGCCGAGCGTCTGGCACGTGCACTCATGAGCCGGCTGCGCGTGGTCTATGAAACCGCAGTCAACGAAGTGGAGCTGTGGAACAAATCGGCGGCGGCCCAGCTCGATGCTCAGTTGCGTGAGCGCAGGCGCAATTTCAGCCGCCGCATCGAAGCCGTTTCCCGCATCCAGCAGGCCGCCAGCGGCCTGGACGAACGCATCCGCGAACTGCAAGACCAGCAGACCCAGCTCAATTTGCTGGATGCCAAGCTGGTCGAGCTCACCAGCATGCTGCTGGCCGATCCCAAAGCCGAACCCGTCGCCACGCCCGTCCCGGTACCCGCGCCCGCCTTGGTCGCATGAGCCGATCGCCGGGTTTGCAGCCGCCTGCGGCGGCTAGGGTCTTGCCGCTGGCGTTTGCGCGTCGGCTGATCGATTGGCAATTGAAAGCGGGGCGCCGTGGCATGCCCTGGCAGGGCACGCGCGATCCCTACCGGGTCTGGTTGTCGGAGGTGATGCTGCAGCAAACCCAGGTCAGCAGCGTGAGCAGCTACTACCCGCGCTTTCTGGCCCGCTTTCCCGATGTGCACAGCTTGGCGGCCGCATCCTCAGACGATGTCATGGCCTTGTGGAGCGGGCTGGGCTACTACAGCCGCGCGCGCAACCTGCACCGCTGTGCGCAGGTGGTGGTGGCTGAGCACCAGGGTATTTTCCCGACAAGCGCGCAGGCTTTGCAGGCCTTGCCTGGTATCGGCGCGTCGACCGCCGCAGCCATTGCCGCGTTTTGCCACGGCGAGCGGGTGTCGATTCTGGATGGCAATGTGCGGCGCGTGCTCTCGCGCTTGCTCGCCTTCGAAGGCGATCTGTCGCAGCTGACCAGTCAGCGCGAGTTGCTGGCCCTGGCTCAGGCCTTGTTGCCGGTGGCACCCAGCCTGCAGGACATGAGCGCTTATACGCAAGGTCTCATGGACCTGGGTGCAACGCTGTGCACGCGCAGCCGGCCGAACTGCGAGGGTTGTCCGGTGGCCGGCTTGTGCCAGGCCCGCGCACAGGCGCAGGTGTCGCGCTTCCCTATCAAAACCCGCACGCTCAAACGTCGGCACGAAAGCTGGTGGCTGCTGCTGGTGCGCGACCGGTCCGCGCCCGCTATGCCCCGGGTGTGGCTGGAGCAGCGACCACCCCGTGGTATCTGGGCCGGTTTGTATTGCCTGCCGGTGTTCGACAGCGAGGCCGCTTTGTTGGCTGCGGCGCCGGCCAGCATGCGCCCAAAGCTCGAGCCGCTGACGGCCGTCGCCCACAGCCTGACCCACCGCGAATTGCGTTTGCACCCCATGGCGCTGGACATCGAAACCAGCGCGCGAGTGGCGTCGGCAGACCGCTGGTTGCCTGCTGGGCGCTGGGTGGCGCTGGACGCGCTGGAGCAGGTGGGACTCCCGGCGCCCGTGCGGCAATTGCTGCGCGGGTAAGGTGCGGGTGAGGCGTTTGGGCGCTTACGGGGTCTGCAGCAGGTTGGACCAGTCGTCGGCTTCGCGGTGACGCACCCGGGCGGCCCATTCGCTGGCAAACGCGCGCGCCAGCGTTTCGACCAGATAGACCGAGCGGTGCTGGCCGCCGGTGCAGCCAATGGCCACCGTGACGTAGCTGCGGTGGTCGCGCCGCATCGTCGGCAACCAGTGCCGCAGGAATTGGTCGATCTGCTGCTGCATTTCGCCGACTTCGGGTTGCGCCGCGAGAAAGGCCGCCACCGGGGCGTCGCGCCCGGTCAGGTTTTTCAGGGCCGGCTCGTAGTGCGGATTGGGCAGCATGCGCACATCGAACACGAAGTCGGCATCCATCGGGATGCCCCGCTTGAAGGCAAAGGATTCGAACACCAGGGTCAGCTGCGATTGCACCGTGCCGATCAAATCCTTGACCTGGCTGCGCAGCTGGGCGGGCCGGATCAGGCTGGTGTCGAGCACCAGGGCGTTTTCGCGCAGCTGCGCCAGCAGTTCACGTTCGTGCTCGATCGCGTCGGTGAGCGCGCCTCGCTGGTCGGCCATGGGCTTGTGCGACAGCGGGTGTTGGCGGCGGGTTTCTGAAAAGCGGCGCACCAGGGTGTCGGTGGTGGCGTCGAGGAACAAGGTGGTGAGCTGCACCCGCTGGCCGGCGTGTTGTTGCAGCAGCTTCAGCTGGTGCGGCAAGCCGGGCAAGGAAGCCGCGCTGCGCACGTCGATGGCAATCGCCACTTTGGTCGCATGGTGGCTTTGCTCCAGCGTGATCAAAGCGTCCAGCAACTCGGGTGGCAGGTTGTCGACGCAGTAAAAGCCCATGTCCTCCAGGGCGGTCAGCGCCACGGACTTGCCCGAGCCGGACATGCCGGTGATGAGCACCAGCTCGGTGGCCGGCAGGTTGTCGGTCGGAACGGGCAAAGTCATCATGCGGCCAGCAGTTCGCGGGCGTGCGCCAGCGAGATTTCGGATTGTTCTCCACCGCCCAGCATGCGTGCAAGCTCGTGCACCCGTGCGGTCTGCACCACCGGTTCCACCTGGCTCAGTGTCTGTTTGCCGGCCTGCAGTTTGCTGACCAGCAAATGGTGATCGGCGCAGGCCGCCACTTGTGCCAGGTGGGTCACCGCCAGTACCTGCCGGTCTTGACCGAGCTGGCGCAACAGGCGGCCCACGGTGTGGGCCGTCACACCGCCCACGCCGGCATCGACCTCGTCGAAGATCAGCGTGGGGGCCTGGCCGAGCTGGCTGGTTACCACCGAGATCGCCAGCGCAATGCGCGAAAGCTCGCCGCCAGAGGCCACCTTGCCCACTGGGCGCGGCGTCACGCCGGCGTGGCCGGCCACCAAAAATTCCACCTGCTCCCAGCCATGGGCTTGCGCCTGGTCCAGCCGCGTCAGAGCCACCTCGAAGCGGCCGCCCTGCATGCCCAGCGTTTGCATGGTGTCGGTGACCGCCTTCGACAGCTTCGGGGCGGCCTGGCGGCGTTTCTTGCTCAGACTTTGCAGCAGCAGGTCAAAGCTCTTCCAGGCTTGGCGTTCGGCGGCTTCCAGCCCGGCCAGATCCAGGGCCTG
>NZ_JBFJMY010000136.1:0-10340 GCF_041633695.1 Hydrogenophaga sp. | reverse complement strand
TCCATCAGCTCCAGCGCGGTCTGCAACAAGCACACATGGGCTTCACAGCCCGCAATGACCACGGTCTGGCGCTCCGCCACCTGTGCGGCTTGGGGTTTTTGCAGGTGTTTGGGCAGGCTGCGGGCGTTGCCAGCCGCCGGACGCGCCGCAGGACGCAGCCAATCCAGCAGCCCTTCGGACGTGGCGCTGAAATGCATTTTCGACAGCGTCCGCTCGCACAGCGCCCGCAAGGCGGGCGCATTGGGTCCGAGTTTGGCGGGGTTTTGTTCGGTGCCACAAATGGGCACCCCAAACCGTTTGGCCGCTTCGGCCAGACGCAGCGCGTTGGCCAACACCAGCTCGCTCTCCCATATGGCCGGCATCAAGGCCTCCTGGAAATCCACCAGCACCAGCTGGCAGTCATCGGCATCTAACAACATGATCGGCCTTTCGATTGCGCGGTTCGCCTGCGCGGGCGCGCAGGACGGGAATTCGGATACCCGATTGTGACAAACGACACGCCCACCCGCGCCGACAAGCGTCAGAACAAGTCGGTTTGACCAACCTGCGGCGGCTCCACGACCGCTGGCGCGCCATCTGGGCCCCCGCTTTGCCATCGATCCACCCCTTGCCGCAAGAAGGCCAGAAAACGGCCAGCCTGCTGGTCCGCCCCGGTGTCGTCTTGGTGCAGCACCAGCAAACCGATACCAAACGCCAGGGCATCCTCGCACAGCCGCCAGGCCCAGGTCTGCGGGCAACCCTGCTCTACCAGCGCCTCTGCGCACAGCGCGATCACCGGGAACAGGTCCGCCCTGGTTGGCTGCGCCTCTTGCATAAGCGCAGCAGCTTGTGCGCCGGGTGCAGCCAGCAACAGCGGCACCAACTGGGGGTGCCGCTGCAGATGCTCCAGCCAGGCCAGGGCCCGCGCTTCCAGCAAATTGCCCGGCCTGGCCGTGCCGGGCACAGCGGCCGCACCGGCGGCATCCACAACGGATTTGGCCCGCACGCCACGTGGCAGCCGGGCACCCGACACCGCCTGCTCCATTTGCAGCAGCATCTCCTGGCGCAAAGCCAAGAAGATGGCGTCTTTGCTGTCGAAATAGCCGTACAAGGCCCCCACGGTGTAGCCGGCACGGTGCGCCAGATCGCGCATATTGAAGCCCGCAGCACCGTGCTCCAGATACAGCGCGCTCGCCAATGTCAACAAGCGTGCACGCCGCTGCTCCACGCCTTGCAGGCGCCGGCTCTCTCGGCGCCCCTGGCGCAGGCGCAATTCCTCGACCTGTGCCTTGGAGGGCAGTTCGGCAATGGCATCAAAACGGACGTGCATATTGAAAGCGGGCAATTTTTCAACAAATTCAACCAATGCCGGATATTTTATCTTTTTTTCATTTTTATGAACAACGTTTAATTTTTTAATCTTGAGTAAATTTTTTGACCGTAGATTAAAATAAGATGGATCATCTGCGTGGGTGGCGCCGCATAAACACCAGCGCGAAGCGCAACACCCCATTCGAAATCGACCCCAAGCAGCCACAGATCCTTTGCAGGTCACAAAGAACAAGAAAATCAATACACTTCGGCGCTTTTCTCACTTGACTTCACGGAACAAGCTCATTAGGCTTCGCGCATGAGATTTTGGCTCCCGTCCGTCCTTCTGGTTTGCGCCGTCGCTGCGCACGCCGCGCCGCAAGACGCCAGCTACGACGACATGGACGCCTTGCTCAAGGAAAAGGGCCTGATGTCGCGCTTGTCCAAGCAGCTCCAGCAGACCCGCGACACCATGAGCGACAAGGCGTCGGCCCTGGTGCT
Source organism: Hydrogenophaga sp. (assembly GCF_041633695.1). GTDB lineage: Bacteria > Pseudomonadota > Gammaproteobacteria > Burkholderiales > Burkholderiaceae_C > Hydrogenophaga. Next base: position 8,549 of record NZ_JBFJMY010000136.1, on the reverse strand, counting down.
CGATGCGATGGGTTTTCTGGGCGTGCCCTACAAGTACGGCGGCAACAGCGCCGAAACCGGTTTCGATTGCAGCGGTTTTGTGCGAGCCGTGTACGAACAGTCGTTTGGCAAGATATTGCCCCGCCGCTCGGACGAACAAGCCGCCGCCACCGAAGAGATCGACAGCAGCGATCTCAAGCCTGGCGATCTGGTGTTCTTCAACACCATGCGCCGCGCCTTCAGCCATGTCGGCATCTACGTCGGTGATGGCAAATTCATCCATTCGCCGCGTTCGGGCGCCCATGTGCGCCTGGAAGATATGCGCATCGCATATTGGAAAACCCGATTCAACGGAGCGCGCCGCGTGCCCGCTCCACAAGAAGGCACAGCCGCCCAGTAGTGGCGTGGGCGCAAGCCCGGTTTCCTGGCGCCCCCACGGGTGCCGTCACGGTGTGCGAAGCGGGCCTGAACAGCACGTTGCCACCGAGATGAGCGATACCGCGAGCCGCAGCGGTCGTTACCGGACCACCCAGTCCATCCCACAAGCCCAGGCCCCGACGGGGACGCGATATGGCTCCTCACAAAGCACCACCCACAGCGCGGATGCGCAGGCCGACTGTTCCAAATTGAACAACACCCTATGCAGGGGTGCGCAACACGCCAAACTTTGTAACAATACGCATCTTTAAAACCAAAGGGTTCATGTGATGCAAGATGAGATGCCTAAATCCAACAATACGGGCATAGGGAGCGCGGTCGAGCGTGAAATGCATCGCCAGATGAGCGCACCTTCAGCGATAGGCGCTTCGAACCCGGCGGCACAGAGCAAAAACGCAGAGGCGGAGAAAAACCGCCAGCAAGCGCTGGCCCGCCGGTTGGAGCAACTGCGCAGTGCGATGGGCGATCCCGCCCCGGACGCTGCGGCAACTGCCCAAGCGCCAGTGCCAACGCCAGCACCCGCCTCGGATTGGGATGCAACGCCAACAACGGAGCCAGACCGGGTCGTGGCACCCTCCTCCTCGACACGGACCGTGGCACTGGGTTTGGCATTCACCGCCTTGGTTGCCGGCGCGCTCTGGTGGACCCTGGGAGACACGCCGCCGGTAGAGGTAGCAGCCACAGCAGCCCCATCCCCGGCCCCTGAGGTGGCTCCGGCGGCTCCGGTGGCCCCTGCTACCGTCGAACCTGCCCCGGTCGCAGCCGCCCCAGCGGTTGCACCCCCGGTAGCTCCCGCTGAAGTGGCCACGCCAGAGGAACAAGTACTGAAACTGGTGGAAGCCTGGCGACTGGCGTGGTCCAGCCGCGACGCCGACGCCTACCTGAGCCACTACAGCCCCAATTTCGCCCCCGCCAACGGGCAGGCGCGCGCCGACTGGGCCGAGGGCCGGCGGAAAAATTTCGCTGCCCGCCAGTTCATCGACGTGAAAACCCAGGACATGCAAGTCACACCACTGGGCGAGCAGCGGATCCAGCTGAGCTTTCTACAAGATTACGATTCGGGCAATTACCAAGAAACCGCCCAGCCCAAGACCTTTCTGCTGGTGTTGGAAGACAAGCAGTGGCGCATCGCCGGCGAATGGCAGGGCACGCGGCAAGTGCCGAACCAGAGCAAGCCCTGAAGACCAGCGGCGGGACCGACCAAGCCCGCGCTTCCGAAAGACCCCTGCGGGGGGCACCAGCCTGTTGGAGACAGCAGGCTGGTCAATGGCCCGAGATGCTCAAGGCCGCCGCTGCACTTATGCCCGCGCAATGTGCAGCACCGTGTGGATAAGTACGGGGACAAGCCCGCGAAGCCGCACCGGCACTGGCTTGCCGAGGGGCGCTTAAAAATCAGGCAGTCGCCGGGTTCCACGCGCCTCTTCGGTCATGGGCAGAGCCCTGCAGACCATGGCTCTCAGAAAAGCACGCGGCTGCGAATGGTGCCCGGCACCTGGGCCAACTTCTCCAACGCCAGATCGGACGAAGCGGCGTCCATGTCGATCACCACATAGCCCACCGCCTCGTTGGTCTGCAGGTACTGGGCTGCGATGTTGATGTGGTTGTCGGACAGGATGCGGTTGATGTGCGACAGCACGCCGGGCACGTTGCGGTGGATGTGCAGCAAGCGGTGTTTGCCCGGGTGTGATGGCAGGGCCACTTCGGGAAAATTCACGGACGACGTCGAGGTGCCGTTGTCGCTGTACTTGACCAGCTTTTCGGCCACTTCCAGGCCGATATTGGCCTGGGCCTCCATGGTGGAGCCGCCGACGTGTGGGGTCAGGATGACGTTGTCAAGCCCGCGCAACGGCGACTGGAACTCGTCTTTGTTGCTGCGCGGCTCGACTGGAAACACATCAATGGCCGCGCCCAGCAGCTTGCGCGCCTTCAAGGCCTCGGCCAGGGCCTCGAGGTCGACCACGGTGCCGCGTGCCGCGTTGATCAAGATGGCGCCCGGCTTCATGGCGGCGATCTCGGTTGCACCCATCATCCACTGCGTCGAGGGCAGCTCGGGCACGTGCAGGCTCACGATGTCGCTTTGCGCCAACAGCGCATGCAAACCTTGCACCTGGCGCGCATTGCCCAGCGGCAACTTGTTGACCACATCGTGGAACACCACCTGCATGCCCAAGGATTCGGCCAGCACCGACAGCTGCGTGCCGATCGAGCCATAGCCCACAATGCCCAGCGTCTTGCCGCGGATCTCGTAGGCGCCCTCGGCCGATTTGAGCCAGCCGCCCCGGTGGGCCACCGCATTCTTCTCGGGGATGCCACGCAGCAGCAGAATGGCTTCGGCCAGCACCAGTTCGGCCACGGAACGGGTGTTGGAATACGGCGCGTTGAACACGGCAATGCCGCGGTCCCGCGCAGCGTTCAGATCGACTTGGTTGGTGCCAATGCAAAAGCAGCCCACGGCCACCAGCTTGTTTGCGTGGGCCAGCACCTCTGCGGTTAGCTGGGTACGCGAGCGTATGCCCACAAAATGCGCGTCTGCAATCTTTTGCAGCAGCACCTCGTCGGGCAAGGCGCCGGGAACCGACTCGATCTGCGCATAACCCGCCGCGCGCAGGACGCCGAGCGCAGACGGATGCACCCCTTCGAGCAACAGGAAACGGATTTTGCTTTTGTCCAGTGAGGTGTATGCCATAGGTGGGGTGCGCAAGTGGTTCAACGGCGCCCGACAAAGTCGGGCCAGCACCAGTCTCGCACAACACCAGGATCGCACCGACACCTATCCTTGTTCAGCCCTGGCGAACACCGGGCATCCCTAACACCAAGGACCAAGGCCCCGATGAGCGCACGGACCGGCCCGCGCCGGTGAACCTCAGCCGCGACAGGCCGTGGCGTCGGGAGTCCCCTCGCGTTCGGCATCCAGCAAAGGCAGCAGCTGGGGTGCCAGTTGCTTCAACAGTTGCACCGGCAAGCCGCTGGTGAAATCGTAGTTGGCGGCCTTTTCGCCCGGCACGAAGGCGGTGATCGTGCCGTAGAAGCGGTCCCCGATGCCGAACACGAAGGTGGCCGTGCGGTTCACCACCCGCGAGCTGAGCAAACGACCGCCCTCGCCATAGGTGTTGAAGCGCTGGTCACCGGTGCCGGTTTTGCCACGGACCGGAATGGGTGTGCCGTCCGAACGCACGAAGGCGTTGAGCACGCGCCGCGCCGTGCCCTCTTCCACCACCCCCAGCATCACCGCGCGCACCGCCTGGGCCACCTCGGGTGCCAGCACCTGCTCGGCCGTCACCGGCCGCGGCTGCAACACGGTTTCGTAGGGCGTGCCGGCGGCGAAATGCAGGCCCAAGATGCGGCTATTGAGTCTGCGGACACCATCGTTCTGCAAAATCCCCATCAGTTCGGCCAGGGCTCCGGGTCGATCGGCCGATGCGCCCAGCGCCGTGGCGTAAGAAGACACCAGCGCAGCAAACGGGTAACCCATGCTGGCCCACTGGCGGTGGACTTCCAGAAATCCTTCGCCCTCCAGCAAGGTCAAAATCCGCCGGTCCTGCGCGCTCTTGTGGTGCGTCGAGAACAACCACTGGTAAACAGCCTGCCTTTGCGCAGCACTGGCTTCCATCACCTGCGTCTGCGTCGCCTGCGGATGGGTCTGCAAATAGCCCACCAGCCACAGCTCCAAGGGGTGCACGCCGGCCAGATAGCCACGGTCGGCCAGCGACATGCGCTGGGGCGCGTATTGCCCATACAGCCGTTCGAGACGCTCATCGCTGGCGTCCTTGTCCTGGGGAAGATGCTCCGCCACAAAGGCCTTGAACGCCTCCAGCGAGGCGTCTGGCGCAATGGTCCGGTGGATGGCCGCGAGTCGCGAGCTGGTGGTGCGCAAACCGTCGAGCAACGCCGCCTGCCGTTCTTGCGGATTCTTGCCCTGGTACTTGGTCAGGAAACGCCGGATAAAAGTCTGCCCCTCCCGGTCGGCAAAGCGCTCCAGGTACGCCGCGCGTCTGGGGTCGCCCGCGTCGCGCAATATTTGCGCCGACGATCCGGGCACCAGGAACATGTAGTGGTTCACGATATCGCGCATCAAACGGATGAACACCAGATTGACGGAGCTGCGCAAGGCGTCCTGCACCGAGAGCGATCTGTCGTTGTCGGCGCGGTTGAAGTTGCCAAAGCGGTGCTCTCCACCGCCGGTGAAAAACACTTCGTTCGGACTGGCCGAATAGCGCCGGGCCAAGGCGGCGTCCAGCATGGGGCGCAGGGATTTGTCCGGGGTCTGCAGCAAATACGCCACCGCCCATATCGACAGCACATCCTTGGCGTCAAAGCTCTGTTCGCGCAGCTCGGCCTCGTCCATCAAAGACAGGCGCCCGTGCAGCCGACCGATCAGGTCCAGGTAGGTCACCAAGGTGCGCAACTTGGCCGTAGACCCCAGATCGAGCTTGCTGCCGTCGTTGACGTTCAAGGGCTGATCAAAGTTGTCCGCCTGCACACGCAGCAGGTTGCGGTGTTCGCCCCGTTCATACAGATTGAAGCTGTACACCACATCCTGCGGGTCACCTTGGCCAAGCAAATGTTTTTGGTTCAAGCCCAGGGCCTTGACCTGCTCGGGGTTGCGCAGCTCGCGCAGAAACTGGGTCACATTTTTCTGAACTTGGCCATCGAAGCTGCTCTCCACGCGCAAATCCAGGCGGTCCAGTTCGTACAGGCTGTTGTCCAACAAACCCGAGACATGGGTGCGCACCGCGTTGGCCGCTTTTTGCGCCACAAATGCGACATCGGGCGATGCCACCCGTTCGGTGCTGCGGGTCAGCGGTATGGCGAGCGCAGCGTCCCGCAGTTGCGGGGAGATCACTTGGGCCTTTGCTAACAAGCGCAGGTGGAAGTTGGTGATCTCCTCCAGCTCGGCGATCGGCGCCAGCAGGTAAAACGAAGGCCTCCGTTGTGCGATCTGCAAGCTCAAGACCTGCTTGTACAGCAGCGCTGCGGCCGGGCTGTCACCAGCACCGCCCTGGTTCTCGACCAGGATGCGCTGGACCTCGGCGAAGTCGCGGCCGAACCAGGCCCACAAGCCGTCCCCAATGCCATGCACTTCGCCAAAGCCCGCCTTGGCCGACAAGGGCATGGTGTTCAGGTAGGTCACCACCACCTGTTGACGCGCCAGCGTGGTGTCTTCGCCGGCTTGATAGGCGCGCAAGCTGGCCGACGCCATTTGCTGCAGCTTGTCGCCCATGGATCCAGTGCGCCCCTGCGGCGAATGGCGGTACTTTTCGATTTGTGTGGCCAAGGTGCTGCCACCCGGTGTGTTTCCACCATCGCTACCCGCATTGCGCAGCGCACCGAAGACCGCAACGGCCAGGCGGTCCCACTCCACCGCCGGGTTGCGCCTGGCTTGGCTGGCGTCCAGCAACTCGCGGTTTTCGATGAACAACAGGCTGGCCACCCATGGCGGCGGCAGATCTTCAAAGCGCTCGATCACACGCGCTGGCTGCTGCCGCAGGTACAACAAATCCCCCCGGCAGTCCTGGATGCTCAGACCACCCTGCAGCTTCTCGCGGTAGGGTGCGAAATAGCCCTTGTCCAGAACATCCACCATGCCGGGTGAAATTCTGGCCTGCTGCCGGATCTCAAACTCGCGCTGCTGCAGCCGATCCAGAAACAGCGGCAACTTCGCATAGCCCATGCGGTCGTCGAACGGCGCGCTGCCGGGGAACCGAATCGCGGGGCTGGGGCCATCGCCCAGTTCGAACTGAGCCTTGTGGGCCAGCCGGGAAAAAAAGCGGGCCTGATAAGCCGAGGTGCGCATCTCTTGCGCGGCGAACCAGGCTGCCCCCGAGATCACCACAACCAGCAGCACAAACCACACAAGCTTGAGCCAGAACAGGAACCGCGCCCACTTCCCTCGAAAACCTGTCATCTTGTCGTCTGCCTATGGCTTGTAGAACGGGGCGGCACACACTGCCCCCCACCGCTAGGCTCTCATTGTGCACTGCAATACGACCGGCCCCAGGCAAGCCCATGGCAATGTTTCTGGCCCACGGAAGCGCCGGCCTGACCCGCCACGGATCGCTCACTGAGCAAAGCAGCGGACGCCGCTGTCTGGGCTGCTTCCCCCATAAGAAAGCCGCCGACTCTGGCGAGGCGGCGGCTTGTTCAGTGCGCGCAAGTCGGTGCGCGGATTTACTTCTTGATTGGTGGCAAATCGGTACAAGACCCGTGCGCCACCTCGGCGGCCATGCCGATGCTCTCGCCCAGCGTGGGGTGCGGGTGGATGGTCTTGCCGATGTCCACCGCGTCCGCACCCATCTCGATGGCCAGCGCAATCTCACCGATCATGTCGCCCGCATGCGTGCCGACCATGCCGCCGCCCAGGATCTTGCCGTGGCCGTGGGCCTCGGGTGAATCGTCGAACAACAGCTTGGTGACGCCTTCATCGCGCCCGTTGGCAATGGCGCGGCCAGAGGCGGTCCAGGGGAACAGGCCCTTCTTGACCTTGATGCCTTGCGCCTTGGCCTGGTCTTCGGTGAGACCGACCCAAGCCACTTCGGGGTCGGTATAGGCCACGCTGGGGATCACGCGGGCGTTGAAGGCCGCTGCGGCCAGTTCTTTGATGCCCTGCTGTTCACCGGCGATCACCTCGGCCGCCACATGCGCTTCGTGCACCGCCTTGTGCGCCAGCATGGGCTGGCCCACGATGTCGCCGATGGCGAAGATGTGGGGCACGTTGGTGCGCATCTGGATGTCGACGTTGATGAAGCCGCGGTCGGTCACGGCCACACCGGCTTTGTCGGCGGCGATCTTCTTGCCGTTGGGTGTGCGGCCCACGGCTTGCAGCACCAGGTCGTAGACCTGTGGCTCGGGCGCTTTGCCACCCGGTTCGGCGCTCTCGAAGCTCACCTCGATGCCTTCGGGCGTGGCTTTCGCCCCCACCGTCTTGGTCTTGAGCATGATGTTGTCGAAGCGCTTGGCGTTCATCTTCTGCCAGATCTTGACCAGGTCGCGGTCGGCGCCCTGCATCAGGCCGTCCAGCATTTCCACCACGTCCAGGCGCGCGCCCAGGGTGCTGTAGACGGTGCCCATTTCCAGGCCGATGATGCCGCCGCCCAGGATCAGCATGCGCTTGGGCACTTCTTTCAGCGCCAGGGCGCCGGTGGAGTCGACCACGCGCGGATCGTCGGGCATGAAGGGCAGGCGCACGGCTTGGCTACCGGCGGCGATGATGCAGTTCTTGAAGGCAATGGTCTTCTTGCTGCCGGTCTTTTCTTGGGCCTCGCCCGAGGTTTCTTCCACCTCGACGTGGTTGGGGCCGACGAAGGCGCCGTAGCCGCGCACGGTGGTGACCTTGCGCATCTTGGCCATGGCGGCCAGGCCACCGGTGAGTTTGGTGATCACCTTGTCCTTGTGGCCGCGCAGCTTGTCGATGTTGACCACCGGACGGCCAAACTCCACGCCGAGATCGGCCATGTGGCTGACTTCGTCCATGACCGCAGCGACGTGCAGCAAGGCCTTGCTGGGAATGCAGCCCACGTTGAGGCAGACGCCACCGAGCTGGGCGTAGCGCTCCACCAGCACGACCTTGAGGCCGAGGTCGGCGGCTCGGAAGGCCGCGCTGTAGCCGCCCGGTCCTGCACCCAACACCAGCAGGTCGCATTCGAGGTCGGCGCTGCCGGCGTAGCTGGCGGCCGTGGGCGCCACCACGGGAGCGGTTGGGGTAGCTGCTGGCGCAGCCACTGGGGCCGCAGCGGGTGTGGCTGCGGGGGCTGGGGCGGCTGTCGCTGCGGCGTCTTCGCCTGCCGCTTCCAGCGTCAGCACCACGCTGCCTTGCTTGACCTTGTCGCCCAGCTGCACCTTGATGTCTTTCACCACGCCGGCGTGCGACGAGGGGATTTCCATCGAAGCCTTGTCGCTCTCGACCGTGATCAGGCTTTGTTCGGCCGTGACGCTGTCACCGGGTTTGACCAGCAATTCGATCACCGCGACTTCGTCGAAGTCGCCAATGTCGGGAACTTTGATATCCATGAGTGCCATCATTTTTCCATTTCAGTTAGGGTCCGAGCAAAGCTGCGCTTCGCTTGGGCCCCAAAAATTAGAGCAGTACACGACGGAAGTCGCCGAGGATCTGGCCCAGGTAGGCGTTGAAGCGG
>NZ_JBFJMY010000135.1:0-10361 GCF_041633695.1 Hydrogenophaga sp. | reverse complement strand
CGGGGGGCGGTGTGCTGCCGTCGGGCACGACGATGGGCGAACCGTCGTAGCGGCCACCGAAGGTGATGCCCGGTATGTTGAATTCCTGCCGCACGTGGGCGTTCAGGTGCGTGGACGCCACCTCGCGTGCCGCCTGCCCGGCGGGCGAATCTTCTTCCAGCACCGGCGTGGCAACGAACAGACCGACCGAGTCGGCGAAGCTGCGCGCATAAGCGGTGTTGCGCTGTGCCAGCGGCTTGCGTTCGGTCTGGTAACTGTTCAGCAAAGACCCGGGCGCCGTGCCATGCAACACGTGGGCCAGTTTCCAGCCCAGGTTGACCGCGTCTTCCACCGCCGTGTTGTAGCCCAGTCCACCGGTGGGGGTGAACAAGTGGGCGGCGTCACCACCGATGAACACGCGCCCTTGCTGGAAGCGTTCTGCCACAAAGGCGTGCCCGGCGGTCCAGGTACAGACCGACAGCACCTCGATGTCGATCGCGCAGCCCATGGCCTCGCTGAAGATGCGCGCAGCGTCTTCGTGCGTCCAGGCGTCGGCGTCTTCACCCTCGTGCACTGCGGCGTGGAAAGCGAATTCGCTCTGCCCATCCACCGACGCCATGAAGACCCGCCGCTGCGGGTTGACCGAGACGTACATCCAGGCTTTGGCGTGTGCCAGCCGGGCGTGGAAATCGGGCGCGCGCAAGTGGATGGCAAACATCTTGCCGCCCATGAAATCGCGCTTGGTGCCGGTCTCACCTTCCCAGGAGATGCCAAGCTGTGCGCGCACACGGCTGCGTGCGCCGTCGGCGCCCACCAGGTACCGGGCTTGCACGTTCTGTGCGGGGCCACCACCCACGGGGTGCACGACAGCGTCGATGGCATGGCCCAGGTCGGTAAAACTTTCCAGGGCGACGCCGTGGCGCAGCTCTACGCTGGGCCAGTTCTTGGCGTGGCGCGACAAGGTGGCTTCGACAAACTTTTGTGAGATCCGGTGCGGCAGTTCTGCCGCGCTCCAGGAGCCGCTCAGGTGTTTGATGTTCTCTTGTGCTTGCGCCGCTGTGGGCAAGTGCAGGCGGGCCAGTTCGTGGCCGGTGAAACGGGTGAAGTAGGCGATGTCGGTCGGGTGGTCGGGCGGCAGGCCTTGGTCGCGTATTTCCTGCGCAAAGCCCAGGCGGCGGAAGTGTTCCATGGTGCGCGCCTGGGTGGCGTTGGCCTGTGGGCTGAACGCGGTGCCGGGCTTGGGTTCGACCAACAGGCAACGCACGCCGCGGCGCCCGAGTTCGTTGGCCAGCATCAGGCCACAGGGGCCGCCACCTGCAATCAGCACGTCGGTGGTGAATGGCTCTCTTCGTTCTTCTGGATGGGTGGGCATATCGGGAAAGAGCTCCTAATAGACGCCGAAGCGCCCGGTCCACTTGCGCTCGTAGTCCATCTTCGCAAAGCGTTCGGCCATGAAGTCGATGAAGGTACGCACCTTGGCCGACAGGTGTTTGCGGCTGGGGTAGGCCAGGTTGATGGTGAGGTGTGGCAGGTCCCAGTCGTCCAGCACAGGGACCAGACGGCCCGCCACGATGTCGTTGTACAAGATGTAGGTGGGCTGCACGAGAATGCCCATGCCGTCGAGCGCCGCTGCACGCAAAATCTGGCCGTCGTTCGATTCGAGCAGGCCTTTGACGGTGATGCTCGTGGTTTCCCCATCGCGCGAGAAGCGCAGTTCGTTCGGGTTGTTGGCGTAGGTGTAGATCAGCAGTTGGTGCCGGTGCAAGTCTTCCAGGGTTTTGGGAAAGCCGTGCTGTGCGAAGTAGCGCGGTGAAGCAGCCAGGATGCGCCGCGTCTCGCCCAGGCGGCGGATCGTGATGTTGGAGTCGGGCTCGATTTCGCGCGTGCGGATCGCCACATCGATGTTGTTGTCGATGATGTCCAGGTAGCGGTTCGCGGCTTCGACGTGCACCGTGACGTTGGGGTAACGCTGCGTGTACTCGCGCAGCAGCGGAGCGATGTGGTGCAGCGAGAACGAGAGCGAAGCGGTGATGCGCAGCACGCCCTGGGGGTTGAGCGCCGTGGCGTTGACCGCGTCCTCGGCGTCCTTCAGGTCCAACAGAATGGTTCGGGCCCGGCTGAGAAACTCCTGACCGGTTTCGGTGAGGAAAAGCCGGCGCGTATTGCGTTCCACCAGGCGCGCGCCCAGGCGGGACTCCAGCGCCGACAGGTGTCGGCTCGCGGCGGCGTTGGACAGGCCCAGCGCCTCGGCCGCGCGGCTGAGGGTGCCGGTCTCGGCCACTTGTACAAAAAGTTCGATTTCAGTCCAGCGATCCAAACCGTGTCTCCATCTGCCGCGTGGTGTTTGTGGCATTCATTGTGGGGCAGGCAGCTTGGGCTTTCTTCCATCTCGCGAAAAAGTCATTTTCGCCAGTCGGCTTCTGCAAGCGTCTATGGCGCCCTACAGTGTGGTCCAGCCCAACGCACGGACCACCACGAAGCCGCGCATTCACACCAGCAGCAACCGACCACCTGCGAGCTGCCAGCTCGACAGGCGTGGTTCACCAGGAGACAAAGCCATGCGCAATCTGAACCAGGACACCATCACCCAGGCCGTGATCGCCCGCTTCGCCGACACGCCAGACCCCCGCCTCAAGGACATCATCACCAGCCTGGTGCAGCACCTGCATGCTTTTGCGCGCGAGGTCAAGCTGACCGAAGCCGAATGGATGGCCGGCATCGAGTTCCTCACCCGGGCGGGCGATATCACCGACGACAAGCGACAGGAGTTCATTCTGTTGAGCGACACGCTGGGTTTGTCGATGTTGACGGTTGCCATGAACAACGACAAGCCAGCCGGCTGCACCGAAGCCACGGTCTTCGGTCCCTTCTTTGTGGAAGGCGCTCCGCATTTTGAGCACGGCGACGATGTGGCCAATGGCGCCGTGGGCCAGCCGTGCGAGGTGCGTGGTTCGGTGCGGGGCCTGGGGGGTGAGCCCGTGCCTGGCGCCACCATCGAAGTCTGGCAGGCCGACGCCGAGGGCAAATACGACGTGCAGCGCGAGGACTTGGTTGGTGCACAGGCGCGCGGCGTGCTGCGGTCCGACGCTGATGGCCGTTACCACTTCAAGTCCATCCTGGCCGAGGCCTACCCCATCCCCGACGATGGTCCGGTGGGCGATATGTTGCGTGCCACCCATCGCCACCCCTGGCGACCCGCGCACCTGCATTTCATGATCAAGGCGCCCGGCTACGAAACCCTGATCACCCATGTGTTCCGCAACCACGATCGGTACCTGGATTCCGACGCCGTGTTCGGCGTGCGCGAGTCGCTGATTGCCGATTGGGTGGAGCAGCCAGATGGCCACTACCTGGTCGAATTCGATTTCGTTCTCGCGTCCGCTCGATAGATAGATAGACAAAACCACAGGAGACAACACCATGATCAAGCGCAAATTCCTCCACACCTCGCTGGCTTCCGCCTTGCTGCTGGCCGGCATGGTCTCGGCCCATGCCGAAGAAACCTTCAAGCTCACCATCGCATCGAGCCACCCGGTTGCGCTGCCCTGGGTGGGTTTGATGAGCACGCTGTTCGTGCCCGAGGTGAACAAACGGGTCGCCGCGCTCAACAAGGGCTACAAGATCGAATGGCGCGAGGCCTATGGCGGCCAGCTCTACAAGATGAACGCCACCCTCACCAGCGTCGAGCAGGGCGTGACCGACATCGGCTGGGTGTTCCACAGCCTGGAGGCGGCCAAGATGCCCTTGAGCCAGTTCGGCTCGGTGACCCCGTTCACCACCGACGACGTGCGCATCATCCTCGACGTGGCCAACGACATGAACGAGAAAACGCCCGCGCTGAAAAAGGAATGGGACAAGAACAACATGGTGTTCCTGGGTGCCACAGGTGTGGACACCTACCACCTGTTCACCAAGAACCCGATCACCAGCTACGCTGATCTGAGCGGGCGCAAAATTTCGGCCCCGGGCTCCATTGGTCTGTGGTTGAAGGGCTCGGGCGCGGTGCCGGTGGACGGCTCCCTCACCAGCTACTACACCGACATCCAGACCGGCGTGAGCGAGGGCACCATCTCCATCGCCACCGGCATCCTGCCGAACAAAATCTACGAGGTGGCGCCCAACATCACCACCGTGAACATCGGTGCGCTGTACATCGGCGGCATGGCCATGAACAAGGACAGTTACGGCCGGCTGCCACCCGAGGTGCAGAAGATCGTCAAAGACGTGGGCAAGGAGTATTCCAAGGCGCTGGGTGAGACGCTGATGCAGCGCTACCAGGGCGCGCTCAAGACCATGGCGGAAGTGGGGGCCAAGCAGTCGAACCCCGTGCGCATCACCGCCCTGAGCGATGCCGAGCGCGAAAAATGGGTCAAGACCATGCCCAACCTGGCCGCCGATTGGGCCAAGGCCAATGCGTCCAAAGGGCCGGCCAAAGAAATCGTCAAAGCCTATATGCATGCGCTGCGCGAACGGGGCGTGAAGCCGGCCCGCGACTGGGACGAAGAGCTGTGAGCGGCGCTGCGGCGCACAAGGTGGCGGCCTCGGCGGGTAGTGCCGCATGAGCTACGAAGCCAACACCGATCTGGAGCAGGCACCACCGCCATCGGCCCCCACCAGCCTGTTCGGGCGGGTGGTGGACGGGCTCAATGCCCTGGGGTCGGTGGTGATCGGCCTGGTGATGCTGCTGATGGTGGCCGACGTGCTGATGCGCAACCTGCTGAACCAGCCCATCGACGGGGTGGCCGAGCTGGTGGCCACCTCCATCATCGTGATCGTGTTCCTGCAGTTGCCGGGCACCTTGCGCCATGGTCGCATGAGCCGGGCCGATTTGTTCATCGATCCCTTCACCCTGAAACGCCCGGTGGCCGGCCACCGCTTGCGTGCGCTGTTTTCGCTGGCGGGCATTTTTGCCTGTGCGGTGATCGCCTACGCCTCTTGGCCCATGCTGGTTCGGGCCTGGGTCGGCAACGAATTTCTGGGCGTGGAGGGCGTATTCACCTTTCCGACCTGGCCGATGCGGGCGGTGGTGGTGCTGGGTTCCGCGCTGGCGGCGCTGCAATACGCATTGCTCACCTGGCAGGACTGGCGCCACGCCGGCCATGTCGCGCGGGAGGCCAGCCATGTCTGATTTCCAGATCGGTATGGTGGCCATCGGCCTGATGCTGGGGGGCATCTACTTTGGCATGCACATCGGCGTGGCCTTGATCGTCACCTCGTTTGTCAGCGTGTGGATGGTCAAAAGCCCCGAGGTGGCGGCCAGTTTTGTGGCCGCTTCGGCCAACGACGCGATCCGCGACTACCTGTTTGGGGTGATCCCCCTGTTCGTGCTGATGGGCATGCTGGTGAGCGTGTCGGGTGTGGGGCGCGACACCTTCGACGTGTTCCAGTGGCTGATGCGGCGCATCCGTGGCGGCCTGGGTCTGGCCACGGTGGCGGCCAACGCGGTGTTTGCTGCCATCACCGGGATTTCGATTGCATCGGCCTCGGTGTTCACCAAGGTCGCGGTGCCCGAGATGATGCGCCACGGCTACACGGCGCGTTTTTCGGTCGGTGTGGTGGCCGGCTCGTCGGTGCTGGGTATGCTGATACCGCCCAGTCTGCTGATGATCATCTACGGCGTGTTGGCCGAAGAATCCATCGGTCGCATGTTCATCGCCGGCATCATCCCCGGTGCCGTGCTGGCCCTGGGTTTTGCGGTCTTGATCCTGGCCATGGCCTACCTCAAGCCCGAGATGATCGGCACCGAAGACGCCTTGAACGGCGTGTGTGTGGATGGCGATGAAACGCCGTTGTCGGCCGCGATCAAGTTCGTGCCCATCCTGCTGCTGATCACCCTGGTGCTGGGCGGTCTGTATGGCGGGTTCTTCACCCCCACCGAGGCCGGGGCCATGGGTGCGGCCGGTGCTTTGGTGATCGCTCTGGTGCGCCGCCGTTTGGACTGGCGCAAGCTGTGGCAGGTGCTGGTGGAGACGGGCTATGTGTCGGTCTCGGTGCTGTTCCTGATCATCGCGGCCATGTTGTACAGCCGCATGCTGGCGCTCACCGGCATGCCCAACTCCGTGACCGAAGGCATCACCCACATGGGCTTGGGCCCCTGGGGTTTCATGGCGATGTACGTGGCCATCGTGATCGCGCTGGGCTGCATCATCGATTCGGTGTCCATCATGCTCATCATGATCCCCATCGTGCTGCCGATTGCGCGCACGTTTGGCATGGACGTGGTGTGGTTTGGCGTGGTCACGGTGATCGCGGTGGAAATCGGTTTGCTGACGCCGCCCTTTGGCGTGTCGGTCTACACCGTGAAGTCGGCGCTCAACGACCCACGCATCACCATCAAGGACATCTTCGCCGGCACGTTTCCGTTTGTGCTGATGATGCTGGCCGTGCTGGTGGTCATCGTGGCCTTTCCCAAGCTGTCCACCTGGCTGGCCTACCTTTGAGACATTCACATGATCTATACCCTGATTCTGATCGACAGGCCCGGCACCGCTGAGCTGCGGCAACGGGTGCGGCCCGACCACAAGGCCTATCTGGCCCGCGTGGCCGACCGCATCGCCTTTGCCGGCCCTTTCACCCACGACGACGGCGTGACCATGATCGGCAGTCTGCTGGCGATCGATTTCGATTCGCGTGACGCGGCCCACGCCTGGTTGGCCGAGGAGCCTTTCATGCGCGCCGGGCTGTACGCCAGCAGCGCGGTGCACGCCTTTGTGAACCTGTGGCCGCAAAAGGCTGGCTTCGTACCGGCGCCATAAAGACCAAACACTGGGGAGTGGAGCTTGATCAAACACATTGTGATGTGGAACGTGTGCGGCGACACACGGGATGAAAAAGCGCAAGGGATTGCGCGGCTGCAACGCAGCTTCGAGTCTTTGCGCGGACGCATCCCGGGTTTGTTGCGTCTGGAAATTGGCGTGGACACCAGCGCGGTGGACTACGCCTGCGATGTGGTGCTCTACTCGGAGTTCGAGACCCAGGCCGCGCTGGATGGGTATGCGATGCACCCGGAGCATCTGCGCGTCAAGAACGAGCTGGGGAATCTGCGCACCGCGCGCCACCAGGTCGACTACGCCAGCGAAGCCGCTGTGTGCCAGACCGGGGTCGCATCGGCTTTGTTGAACCCGCACGAGGAACCAAGACATGAACGATGAGTTGGAAAACGAACACCTGATACGCCGCATGGTGGAGCGCTGGGCGGTCTGGCGCGACGCCGGCGACTGGGAGCGCTTTGCCACCGTCTGGCACCCCGAAGGCGTGATGATGGCGACCTGGTTCCAGGGCCCGTTTGCCGAATTCATCCGTGTCAGCCGCGAAGGCTGGGACAAGGGCGTGAGCATTCTGCACTTTTTGGGTGGCTCGGCCATTGAAGTGGCCGGTGACCGTGCGATTGCGCAGACCAAGATGACGATCTCGCAGCGCGGCATGGTCGAGGGCGCAAGCGGTCCGGTGCTGTGCGACGTGGTCTGCACAGGCCGCTTTTACGACTTCGTGCAGCGGCACGAGGGCGCGTGGAAGCTGCTGCACCGCCAGCCCATCTACGAAAAGGATCGCATCGATCCACTGGATCCCACGGCCTCGCTCCAGCTGGACGCGGCGGCGCTGGCCGCCATGCCCGAGGGTTACCGCCACCTGGCCTATATCCAGACCCGCATAGGCTACACCGTGAAGATGGACATGCCCATGCTCAAGGGGCCAGTGGTGCAAGAACTGCAGCACCGTGGCGCGCGCTGGCTGGCGGGTGGGGCGTTGGAGAGATGAACCGGCCCAGACTTGGGCGCCGGATGACGACCCGGCGCTTGCAGTGACAATAACGGGCTTGAACTTCCCGCTCATCACCGACCCCACCTTCTACGCGGTAGCCATTCCCGCCGTGCTGCTGCTGGGCATCAGCAAAAGCGGTTTTGGCGCTGGCTTTGGTTCGCTGGCCGTGCCCATGATGGCGATCGCGGTGGCGGTGCCCCAGGCGGCGGCGATCCTCATGCCGGTGTTGCTGTTGATGGACTTGATGGGCATGGCTGCTTTCAAAGGCCATGTTGACCGGCGCTTGTTGGCCTTTCTGCTGCCCTACGGTTTGCTGGGCATCGTCGTGGGCACACTGCTGTTTCGTTTGCTGGACGCGCACCTGGTGGCTGGCATTGTGGGCGCGTTCACCCTGGTGTTCCTGGCGCAGCGGCTGGTGTTCCCGCCGCACCCGCAAAGCAAGCCACCACCGCGCTGGCTGGGGGCCCTGCTCACCGTGGCTTCCGGCTTTACCAGTTTTGTCGCGCACGCGGGTAGCCCACCGCTCAACGCCTACGTGATCCCGCTGAGGCTCTCGCCCCTGCTGTTCACGGGCACCATGGCGTTCTTCTTTTTCTTCATCAATTTTGCGAAGTGGATTCCTTACGCCTGGCTGGGTCTGCTGGACTGGAAGAACCTTGCCACCTCGCTGGCCTTGCTGCCGTTCGCCCCGATCGGGGTCTGGATGGGCGTGCGGATCGCGCACCGCATCAAGCCGCAGCTGTTCTACCGCTTGCTGTACGTGGGCATGTTTTTCACCGGCATCAAACTGCTGTGGGATGCTTGGCATTGAGCGTGGCCCCGGCTGACACCGCACTGGCGCTAACATAGGGCCTGCTTTTTGGCCGCCCGCGGCGTTTGGTGCGGGCCTTGCACACAGGAGAGATTCATGCCCATTGTGGTGGTCGCCAATCCCAAGGGTGGCGTTGGCAAGTCCACGCTGTCGACCAATGTGGCCGGGTACTTCGCCAGCCAAGGTCATGCGGTGATGCTGGGAGACGCCGACCGGCAACAGTCCTCACAACTCTGGTTGCGCTTGCGCCCGCCACAGGCCAGGCCCATAGGCACATGGGCGCTGTCCCACGATCTGATCGCCCGCCCGCCGCGCGATACCACGCACGTGGTGCTGGATACCCCCGCCGGTCTGCATGGCTGGCGCTTCAAAGACGTGCTCAAGCTGGCCGACAAGGTGCTCGTGCCGCTGCAGCCCAGCATCTTCGACATCTACGCGACCCGGGATTTTCTGGACGAATTGGCCGCATCGCGCCGGGCCGACCAACTGCAGTTGGGCATTGTGGGCATGCGCATGGACGCACGCACCATCGCCGCCGACAAGCTGCTCGAGTTCGTGGCGGGCCTGGGGCTGCCGGTGTTGGCCAGCCTGCGTGACACGCAGAACTATGTGCACCTCGCCGCGCGCGGGCTGTCGCTGTTCGACATCGCGCCCAGCCGGGTGGAAAAAGACCTGCTGCAATGGCAGCCGGTGTGCCAGTGGCTGGACGCCTGAACCGGGCAAGCGCAGTCTGTCGCCACCCCGACACCGTGCCGTGGCGGGTGCCGATACAGTGCGCTCATGAAAACATTTGAAACCTTGGCCGATCTGGCCGCTTGCGTGGGCCAGGAAGTAGCGGTCAGCGACTGGCTCACCATCACCCAGGAACGGGTCAACCAGTTCGCCGAGGCCACGGGCGATCTGCAGTGGATCCATGTGGATGTCGAGAAAGCCCGGGCGGGACCGTTTGGCGGCCCGATCGCGCACGGCTTCCTGACCTTGTCCTTGTTGCCCGCGTTTTTCGACTCGGCGCTCGCGGTGCGCCAGTCGCGCATGGGTGTGAACTACGGTCTCAACAAGGTGCGCTTCACTTCGCCGGTGCCGGTGGGCAGCCGTTTGCGCGCCCGCCTCACGCTGCTGGCTGCAACACCCATCGAATCCGACGGACTGCAGCTGACTTGGTCGACGGTGGTCGAGCGAGAGGGGGCAGACAAGCCCGTGTGCGTGGCCGAGTCGCTGGTCCGTCGTTACCCTTGAGCAGGGGCCGCCGGGTCAGTTGATCCGGGTCAGGTGCTTGGGGTTGACGCTGCCCTCAAAAACCTTCAACAACGCGTTGATGCGCTGAGCCGCCACGGCCTGGTCGTGCCGCTGCGAAATGACCTGGTAAGCGTCGTTGCGAAGCAACCAGAGTTCTTGCGGTGTTTTCGCTTGTTCGATTTTCAGGCGCAGGCGCTGCGTGGGAACGCTGGTGCAGTCTTCGACCGCCTGCAGAAGAGACCGGCGGATGCTGCCCAGATCTTTCAGGCTGGCGGTCTTGCGCTGTGAAAGGTAGGGCTGAAAGGCCACTTTGAACAATCGGGAAATGGTGGCAATCAATGTTTTCTCCGGGCGGCCGGTTGGGCCGCAGGACGGGACGCGCAAACCAGCGTGGGTGTGCCGGTTCGGTATGAAAAGGGTGAGTGCAAGATTGTCGTTGACTGCCCGCGAGGGAAGTAGGCGCAGTGCCCCAGGTGTTCGGTGATATTTGTCACGAAATGCCAACCTCAAAACCTTGTTGCCGCCAAGCTTCAAACACCACCACGGCGACCGCGTTGGACAGATTCAGGCTGCG
>NZ_JBFJMY010000134.1:0-10370 GCF_041633695.1 Hydrogenophaga sp. | reverse complement strand
GCATCAAAACGCGGCGTGGTGTCGTTGTTGAAACCGTGTTGTGTGCCCGCGTACTGGTGGGCCGTGTACCGCGCACCGGCGCTCTTGAGGGCGGCTTCGTAGGCCGGCCAAGCGTTGTTGATGCGGTCGTCGGTCCCGGCGAAGTGGATCAGCAGCGGCGCCTTGACTTGGGCCGCATCTTCCGCTGCCGGATGGTTGCCGTAGTACGGAACCGCTGCCCGCAGTTCGGGCATTTGGGTCGCCAGTGTGTGGGCCACACCGCCGCCATAACAAAAGCCCACCACGCCCACGCGGCCGGTGCTGTCAGGCCGGGCCATCAGCGCCTGGGCCGACGCCAGCATGTCTTGCCGCGTCTTGCTCTGGTCCAGCGTGGCAAACAAGGCGCGGGCCTTGTCTTCGTCACCAGGGTAGCCGCCCAGCGGCGCCAGCGCATCGGGCGCAAAGGCCAGGTAGCCGTCGAGCGCGATGCGCCGGGTGATGTCTTCGATGTGCGGATTCAGCCCCCGGTTTTCGTGGATCACCAATACGCTGGGCAGCTTGCCGGTGGCGTTCGCGGGTTTGGCCACATAAGCCTTGAGCGAGCCGTAGCCCAAAGGGGAGGGCACGTCCACCACCTCGGTCTTCAAGCGGGCGTCGTCTTTGGGCACCACCTGGGCGGCCGCAAAGTCGGGGCTCAATGCCGCGAGCAAACCCACCGCCGTCATGCCGCCCACTGCGAACTTGCCGGCGCGGTCCAGAAAACCCCGGCGGTCCAGGTCGCCGTGCACGTAGGCGTCAAACAGGATCAACAACTCTTGATCAAAATCGGCGGCGGTGAGACGGGTCATGGGTGGCTCCATTGGTGAATGGCCACCATCGTATGTGCATCGTGTGGCCATGGGGTATTCACGACACGGTGGTGGGGTTTTCGATGTGTATGCCCGCACTTCCTGGCCTGGTGCCGACGTATGTCGACGCATTTCGCCCGCTTGAGGTGCCGGCTTCAACGCCGAGCAATGTCCTTTCAAATTTTTAGCGCCGCGCACAAGCTTCGGACCATGCCAGGCTTGCTAAGCTGATTCCTATGAAGATCTCAGAACTCGCTTTGCAAACCGGGGTGTCGGTGTACCGGCTTCGGCACTACGAAGAACTGGGGCTGCTCCAGGCCGAACGCACCGCATCGGGTTACCGCATGTTTGGCCCGGGTGCCGTGCGCGAGGTGGTTTTTATCGCCATGAGCCGCGAGCTCGGCTTCTCGCTCAAGGGCATTGGCGAGGCGCTGCCACGCTACCGGGCCGGGACGCTCACCTTCGACGACATGTTTGAAATCCTGCGCGGTCGAATCGCCGAAATCGATCTGGAAATTGCCGCTCAGCGCGCCATGCGCAAGAAGCTGGTGTCGCACATTGCCTGGCTTGAAAAGCGCCAACGTGCGTTTGCAAAACGCGAGCAGGGTAAAACAAGGTCGCCCTGGGGCGCCAAGAGAAAGGCCACGCGATGAAGCCGACCGACACGATGCCTGAGCAGGTGCGCCGTGCGGTGCTTGCCATGCCGATGGCGCAAACCTTGAAGCTGGTATTTCGCCGCATCGACGCGGGTTGTGTGGAGCTGGAAATGCCGCTGCAGGAGGCGTGGTGTTTTCGGCCCGGCCAGTTGCAGGCCACGGCCATCTTCGCTGCCGCAGACTTTGCTGCGGTGGCGGCTGCGGGGACGCTGTTGCGGCCAGGCTTCATCAACGCCACCGTGGACGCGTCGCTGAAGATCGTGGCGCCCGCCCGTGGCAGCCACCTGGTGGCGCGTGGCCGCGTCGTGAAGGCGTCGCACTGGCTCACGGTGTGCGCCTCGGACGTGTTCGCCGTGTGCAACGGCACCGAGACGCTTTGCGCCACCTTGCTGGGAACGGCACGCAACATCGACACGGCGGCGCCATGATGCCCCAAGGTTACGAGCGGCACACACGCCGCAGTCCGCTCACCGACCCCTGGGAGCCCTTGTTTGCGCGCGAGACGGCCGATGCCGTGCAGCTCGCGCTGGAGATACGGGAAGCGCATTGCAATGCCCGGGGCTTCGCGCATGGCGGCCTGATTTCGTCGCTTGCCGACAACGCCATGGGCATGTCCGCCGTGCGGCGGGCACGCCAGCAGCCGGGTGCGGAGAAAGCCAGTGCGGTGACGGTCTCGCTGACCCTGGATTTCATTGACGTCGCGCGCATCGGTGATTGCGTGGCGTTCTGCCCGACCGTGTTGAAGGTCGGTCGAACACTGGCGTATACCGATTGCAGAGTGGTCTGCGGCGAGCGCCTGATCGCCCGCGGCAGCGCGACATTCCGGATGCTTTGAGGCGGATCAGACGCATGGATGCAGAAACCCGTCAACGTAGCGCGGTCACCGGCAGACCACCGGGCATTTGAGCGGCGGGTCGGCGGTGCGCCCTTCGTCAACGGCCCAGCACGCGTGGCGCTGTGTTCAGCGCTTGTGCTGGGCAGAACCCGCCGCGAGCTGCGCCAGCAAGGGCACGAGGTGGTCGCGCAGCGCGCGCACCGCGGCGGTGACCTGTTTGCGGCCGGGCACGACGAGATGCAGATCGCCGGGTTCGCCTTGCCAGTGCGGGTTGATGTGCACCAGCCGCCCAGCGGCGATGTGGGCGGCCATGTCGATCTGGGAGCGGTAAGCCAGTCCCAGGCCATCCACCGCCCAACGGCTCACGACTTCGCTGTCGTTGGCGTTGCGGCGGCCTTGCACCGGCGCATCCACCCACTGCCCTTGCACGCACAGGCGCCAGGTCTTGGGCACTTCGTCGCCCACCATGAAGCTCAGGGCTTCGTGTTGCGCCAGTTCGGCGACGGTGGCGGGCGTGCCGTGGCGTGCGATGTATTGGGGCGAGGCCACCAGCAGCCGTGGGTTGTTCAGCAGCAGCGGCAGCGCGACCTGTGCCGAACCCCGCAGCGTGCCGTAGCGGATCGCCATGTCGAGCGGTACCCGCATGAGATCGGCGGTGCGGTCGGAAAAATGCAGGCGCAGGGAGAGGTCGGGGTGGCGCTGCAGAAAGGTTTCCAGCCACGGCAGCAAGATGTTGCGCCCAAGATCGGACGGCATGGACAGCTGCAACTCGCCGCGCAGGGCGCTGCGGGTTTTGGACACCACGGCCTGCGCCTCGGTCATGGCGCTGAGTGCTGCACGCACATGGGGCAGCATGCGCTCGCCTTCGGTGGACAGGCGCAGGCTGCGTGTGCTGCGCACAAACACCGCCACGCCCCAGGTGGCTTCGAGGCGCTTCACGGCGGCGCTGGCGGCGGCGGGTGACCAGTCCATGGCCTTGGCCGCTGCCGTGAGGCTGCCCAGATCGGCGGTGCGCACGAACAGTTCGAGGTCGGTGAGGCGGGTCATCGTTCGGGTTTTGTTGAAAGTGATTCGATGGAACGGGGCTCGATGGCTGCTGACATTCTCACCATACTTCCCCTGTCGCCATTGGTATGTATCCCCGTCGTCCACTTTTTTCGGGGAAATCAATGGCGGGATCATTTTCTTCCAATTGTGTTGTTTCCCGATTTCCCTTTGTCACCCCCATCCCATTTCCAACCGGAGTTCCCATGAAAGCCATTGCCTACCAAACCGCTTTGCCCATTTCCGAGCCACTGTCTCTGCAGGACGTTGACTTGCCCGCGCCACAGCCCGGCCCACGCGACCTGTTGGTGGACGTGCGCGCCATCGCAGTCAACCCAGTGGACTTCAAGGTACGGGCCGGAACGAACGCCGAAGCGGGTGGGTGGAAAGTGCTGGGTTGGGACGCCGTGGGCACAGTGCGCGCCGTGGGCAACGAGGTGAGCCTGTTCAAAGTGGGCGACCGGGTCTGGTACGCCGGCGCTATCAACCGGGCGGGCGCTAACGCCGAACAGCACCTGGTGGACGAGCGCATTGCCGCGCTGGCACCACAATCGCTGAGCGATGCCGAAGCCGCCGCCATGCCGCTCACCACCATCACCGCGTGGGAAATGCTGTTCGACCGCCTGGGCGTGGCGCAGGGTGAGGCGTCCAAAGGCCAAGCGATTCTGATCATCGGTGCAGCCGGTGGCGTGGGTTCGGTGCTGACGCAACTGGCACGAAAGCTCACCAGCTTGACCGTGATCGGTACCGCTTCGCGCCCTGAGACGGTGCAATGGGTGAAAGACCTGGGCGCCCACCATGTGCTGGACCACAGCAAACCGTTGGCCGAAGAAGTGAAAAGCGCGGGCCTGGCCGCGCCCGACTACGTGGTGGGCCTCACGAACACCGAGCAACACTTCGCCCAGATCGTCGAGCTGATCGCGCCCCAGGGCAAGTTTGGCTTGATCGACGATCCAGCCAAAGGCAGCATCGACATTGGTGCGCTCAAGCGCAAGGCCTTGTCGCTCCACTGGGAGATGATGTTCACCCGTTCGCTGTTCCAGACACCCGACATGATCGAGCAGCACAAGCTGCTGAGCCAAGTGGCTGGCCTGATCGACGCGGGCCAGTTGAAGACCACGCTGGGCGAACACTTGGGCGCCATCAACGCGGCCAATTTGAAGCGCGCCCACGCTCTGCTGGAAAGCGGCCGTGCACGCGGCAAGATCGTGCTCGAAGGGTTTTGATGGCTGGTCGGTGAATGGCGGCGGGTGCGCGCCTTGATTAAAAAAGCCGCCTGGGGTTTTGATAGACCCCGGCGGCTCTTTGTCTTTTCGTGGGATTCACGGAACCTCAGAACGGGCCGTTCCCAGACCCGAGATCAGGCCTTCTTGGCCCAGGCACTGCACCAACCCTTGCCAGATACTTGCTTGCCGGCAAACAGGGGGCAACCGCCTGCGGCATCCGCCGCCTTGCCCTGGAAGAGGGCGCAGTTGTGGCAAGTCTGGTCGGCGGCATGCCTGGGATATTTTTTGCCATCGGCCTTGGATGAATCGGCCACGTAGCCCAGGGCGCTGGCTTGTGGCGATTTCTCGTCGAGCATGTCGGCGGCTTGCGCGCGGGAGGCCAGAGCGAGGGCTGCGCCGCCTGCGGCCACGGTCATCATGAAAGTGCGTCGGGTGTTGATCATTGTGAGTTCTGAGAAGTGGGCAGGCCGTGGGAAGGAAACCAGCGCTACCGAGGACCTGCCGCTCGGCTTGCTAGAAATGGGGCGGGCGGAGGGGGACGGGTTGCGCTTGGCCTGCGTTGAGCAGGTCGCCACCAACAGCGAAGGTCGAAATTCCCTCCGCCACGGCAACGTTTCCCGATTAGAAGTGCAATCCGAAGGTTGAACCTTGATCAATATCATGTCTTGGGCAGGCAATCAGGCAAATCGCCGCCGCAAGCGCTTCAAAAGCCGCCGCCTTTACGGCTTGCGATTTCACTTCAGGCAGGCCTTCAGCACCTCTTCGGCCGTGGCCGGAGCGTTCATCGCTTCGGGCTTGCCGCCCGCCTGGGCCACCGCGTCGCGCAGCGCTTCAAACACGCTGATGGCCAGCATGAAGGGGGGTTCGCCCACGGCCTTGCTGCCGTGCACGTTGTCTTCGCGGTTGGGTTCGTGCCAGAAATCGACCCGGAAGTGTTCGGGTATGTCGCCGGAGGTGGGAATCTTGTAGGTGCTGGGCGCGTGGGTGGCGAGGGTGCCGTCGGCTTTCCACACCAGTTGTTCGGTGGTCAGCCAGCCCATGCCTTGCACGAAGCCGCCTTCGATCTGGCCGATATCGATCGCCGGGTTGATGCTGTGGCCCACGTCGTGCAGGATGTCCACCTTCAGCACGCGGCTCTCGCCGGTGAGGGTGTCGATGGCGACTTCGGTGCAAGCGGCGCCGTAGGCGAAGTAGTAGAAGGGCCGACCGGTGAGGGTGGTCTTGTCGTAGTGGATTTTGGGCGTGCGGTAAAAGCCGTCGCTCCAGAGCTGGATGCGGTTGGCGTAGGCGGCACCCACCACTTCTTCAAAGCGGCGGCGGCTTTGGGGCGTGATGACGGTGCCGTCTTCAAAGCGCACCGCACCCGCACCGCAACCGTCCAGCCCGGCGACAAAAGCGGCCAGGTTGTCGCGCACGTTGCGCGCCGCGTACTGGGCTGCGCGGCCATTCAGGTCGGTGCCGCTGCTGGCGGCGGTGGCGCTGGCGTTGGGCACCTTGCTGGTGTCGGCGGCGGTGGCCAGCACCTGGGCGAACGGCACCCCGAGTTCGTCGGCCACGATCTGCGCCACCTTGGTGTTGAGGCCCTGGCCCATTTCTGTGCCGCCATGGTTCACCTGCACACTGCCGTCGGTGTACACATGCACCAGCGCACCGGCCTGGTTGAACAAGGTGGCGGTGAAGCTGATGCCGAACTTCACGGGTGTGAGCGATAGGCCGCGTTTGATCACCGGGCTTTGCGCGTTCCAAGCGTCTATTTGCTCGCGCCGCTCGGTGTAGCCACTGGTGAGCGCCAGCTGCGACATGAGGGGTTCCAGGATGTTGTCCTCTACCTGCATCTGGTAGTGGGTGACATTTCTTTCTTCGATGCCGTAGAGGTTGCGCAAGCGCACGGCCAATGGATCGAGGTTCAGCCGGCGCGCAATGTCGCTCAGAATGCGCTCGATCACGATCACACCTTGCGGGCCACCGAAGCCGCGAAATGCGGTGTGGCTCTGGGTGTGGGTCTTGCAGCGGTAGGAGCTGATCGCCACGTCTTCCAGGTAGTAGGCGTTGTCGGCGTGGAAGATGGCGCGGTCGGCCACCGGGCCGGACAGGTCGGCGCTGAAGCCGCAGTTCGCCAGCATCTCCAGATCGAGCCCGCAGAGCAGGCCGGTGTCGTCAAAGCCCACGCGGTAGTGGTACGCAAACGGGTGGCGTTTGCCGGTGATCATGAAGTCGTCGTCGCGGTCCAGCCGAAGCTTGACTGGGCAGCGCAGCTGGTTGGCGGCCACGGCGGCCCACACGGCCAGATGGCCGGCCTGGGTCTCTTTGCCACCAAAGCCGCCACCCATGCGGCGGCATTCCACGGTGACCGCGTTGTTGGCCAGACCCAGTGCGTGGCTGACCCAGTGCTGCACTTCGCCGGGATGCTGGGTGCTGGTGTAGACCCACCACTGGTTTTGTTCCAGCGGCAACACGTAGGCCACCTGGCCTTCCAGATAAAAATGTTCCTGGCCGCCAACTTCGAAGCGGCCTTCGAGGTGGTGCGTGGCGCGTTTCAGCGCGGCGCTGGCGTCGCCACGCTTCACGTGCACTGGGGGCAATACGTAATGCTTCTGGGCGTGCGCCTCGTGCACCGACAACACGGCCGGCAAAGCTTCAATGTCCAGTTGGACCAAGCGTGCGGCGTGGCGCGCGGTCATCACGTCGTCGGCCACAACCACCGCCACCACCTGGCCCACGAACTGCACGGTGTCGGTGGCGAACACCGGTTCGTCGTGCGCGAACGCCGCCAGTGTGGTGTCGCCGGGGATGTGCTGGCTGGTGAAGACGCCGCGCACACCGGCCAGTGCGATCGCTCGGCTGGTGTCCATGCCGCGCAGGCGGCCGTGGGCCACGGGCGAACACACCGGAGCGGCGTGCAAGGTGCCGCGCACCTCCGGAATGTCGTCGATGTAGGTGGCCGTGCCCGCCACCTGGGCGCGCGCGCTTTCGTGGGGATGGGCGTGTCCGGCGGCCCGGACCGCCGGGCTGCTTTGGGCGGCGGCGCGGGCCAGGGGCAGGTCGGGAGCGTTCATGCCAAGGCCTCCAGGGTGGTCGTGCCCATGTCTTCCAGGTTGATCGCCACAGCGCCCTGGCTTTCCAGCCAGAAGCGCTGCAGCAGGTTGCCCAGCACGGTGCGCCGGTAGGTGGCGCTGGCGCGCATGTCGGAAATGGGCTGGAATTCGGCGCGCAAGGCGGCCATGCCTTGTTGCACCGTGTCGGCGTTCCAGGTCTGGCCGAGCAGGGCGGCTTCCAGTTGGCGCGCCCGCACCGGTGTGGCGGCCACGCCGCCGACGCCGATGGACGCTTGCGCCACCCGTCCGTCTTGCACGCGGATCTGGATCGCCAGGCAGACGGCCGAAATGTCGTCGTCAAAGCGTTTGCTGATCTTGTAGACGCGCATGCAATCGAAGGCAGCGCCCTCAAGCCCAGCCGCTGCCGGGGCCTGTGGCGGCAAGGTGGGCGCATGGGCTGCGGGCTTGGCCGGGCGTGGCACCTTGACCCAGGCCAGGATTTCATCGGGCCGCATCACGTTGCTGCGGTAGCCGGTGTACAGGTCCTCCAGCCGCAGCTCACGGTGCGCCGGGGCACCGCGTTTTTGGTCCCAGCGCATCAGGACCACGTTGGCGCCGAGCGCGATCAGCAGGGGCATGGAGTCGCCAATGGGCGAGCCGTTGGCCACGTTGCCGCCCAGCGTGCCCGAATTGCGCACCGGCAAACCGGCGAAGCGTTGTGCGAAGGTCTTGAGCTGGGGCCGTTCCAGCACCAGGGCGGCGTAGGCCTCGGTCAGCGAGACCGCTGCGCCGATGGCGATGTGGTGTGGGTAGGTTTCCACGCGCCGCAGCTCCCGGGTGGCGGTCAGGTCCAGCACTTGCTCGAAGCGCTGGTGCAGCTTGGTCACCCACAGGCCGACATCGGTACAACCCGCCACCAACTGGGCTTTGGGGTGGCTGGCCCGCAGTTGCAGCAAGGTGTGCAGGCGGGTCGGGCGCAGATAGGGTTTGGGTTCGAGCGCCTTTTTTTTCGGTCCGCGCAGTCGCTGCAGCGCCGCCAGCGTGGCGGCCACGTCTACCGCGCAGCCGGCAGGCAGGGGCAGGCTGCCCATTTGTTGGGCCGCGTCCAGAATGGGCCGGTAACCGGTGCAGCGGCAGAGATTGCCGGAGAGATCGGCCTGGGCCTGCTCGCGGCTGATGTGGTGTCCACCCTGGCTGTTCTGGTACATGCCAAACAGGCTCATCACAAAACCCGGCGTGCAAAAGCCGCACTGGCTGCCGTGGCAGCGCACCATGGCCTCTTGGGCCGGGTGCAGGCCGTTGGCCGGCGAGCTGGCGGTGGGCGTGCTGCCAATGTCTTCGGCGGTGAAAACGGCCATACCGTCCACCGAATGCGCCAAGCGTATGCAGCTGTTGATGGCCCGGTATTGCAGTTGCCCGTCCACCGCTTCGCCCAGCACCACGGTGCAGGCGCCACAATCGCCCTCGCCGCAGCCTTCTTTGGTGGCGGTCAGGGCCAGATCTTCGCGCAGGACTTCCAGCAAGGTGCGCTGGGGCGGCACATGGTGCAGCGTCACGGGCTGGCCACGGCGCAGAAAGGTCAGGGTTTGCGAGCGGTTTGGAGACGTCATGCGCGCCAGCATAGCGCGACCCACTTGGCACAACATATGCTCGGGGTTATGGTCAGAATGTCAAAACCGCCATCCAGCCATATAGGACTTGGGTATGAAATACGTGTCCATGTTCGACAAAATTGATCTGCACCTGATCCGCGTGCTGTACACCGTGCTCACCGAGCGCAGCGTGTCGCGTGCGGCGGTGCGGCTGGGCATGTACCAGCCGGCGGTCAGCGCCTGCCTCAAACGCCTGCGCGCGCTGGCGGGTGACCCGCTTCTGGTGCGTTCGGGCGCCACCATGGTGCCCACCGAGGCGGGTTTGCGCATGATCGACCCCGCCGCCGATATTTTGCGCAGCGCCGAGGTGCTGTTCTCCGACGCCCGCAGCTTCGACCCGAGCACCGCCCGCCACACCTTCAGTCTGGCCGCGAGCGACTACCTGGACCCGCAATTCCTGCCCCAATTGGTGGCTCAGATCAAAAGCCATGCACCGCTGTGCCCGATCGACATCCACCCGCTGTCGGCCGAGTCGGACTACCGGCACCACCTGGCCCAGGGCGACTACGAAGTGGTGATTGGCAACTGGCCGCTGCCGCCCGACGACCTGCACCTGGGCCGCTTGTTCGGCGACGAGGTGGTGTGCCTGGTTTCCAGCCAGCACCCGGCGGTGCGCCGTGGCTGGGATGTGGAGGCCTGGCTGGCGGCGGAGCACATTGCGCCCACGCCCACCCACCCCGGGGCGCGCGGCGTGATCGACGACCACCTGGTGAGCCAGGGGCTGGAGCGCAACATCACCGCGCGCTGTCCGCATTTCGGCCTGATCCCGGCCATGGTGGCGTCCAGCTTGCTGGTGCTCACCACCGGTCGGCAATACTGCGAGCGTTTTGTGAACGATTTGCCGGTGAAAATATTGCGCTGCCCGGTGCCGTTTCCACGCCTCATGTACTACCAGCTCTGGCACGAACGCACCCACGCGTCCAGCGCCGGGCGCTGGTTGCGCGAACAAATCAAAAGCGTGGCGGCGTCGCTCAAGCGGCCCGAGCCCGAGGTTTTGGCGCCCACGGCCTGAGCCCGCCTGCCCGATCACGACGAGGAGAACCATGTCCACAGCCCGATTGCAATTGAGCGGTATCACCAAGCGCTACCCCGGCG
>NZ_JBFJMY010000133.1:0-10383 GCF_041633695.1 Hydrogenophaga sp. | reverse complement strand
GACAAGAACGGAGCCGAATCCGGCCCGTTCAATCACGGTTCACTCCCATTTCCAGTCCTTGTACATCTCCCGCAGCTTGGTCTTGAGGAACTTGCCGGTCGAGGTACGCGGAATTTCCCTCACAAAGGCAAAACCCTCAGGCAACTGCCACTTGGCAAAGGTCATGGCCAGATGGTCGCGAATCTCGTCTCCTGTGGCGCTCATGCCCGGGCGTAGCACAATCACCGCCAGCGGCCGCTCGGCCCAGCGCGGGTGCGGCACCGCGATCACAGATGCCTCCAGTACCGCCGGATGCCCCATCACGGCGTTTTCCAGATCGACCGAACTAATCCATTCGCCGCCCGACTTGATCAAATCCTTGGTGCGATCGGTCAACTGCAGGAAACCCTCGGAGTCGATGCAGCCGACATCACCTGTGCGCAGCCAGCCATCGGCAGTAAAGCTGCTTTCGTTGATGGGCAGATCGTGATAAGAGCCGGTAATCCATGGCCCACGCACCTGAATCTCGCCGACCGACCGCCCATCCCACGGTACTTCACCGTTGTCGCCGACCAGCCGAATCTCAACCAATGGCGCGGCCATGCCCTGCTTGATACGGAAGGCATATTGCTCTTCCTTGGGCAGTGCCCGCATGGAAGGTTTGAGCGAGGACACGGTACCCAGCGGCGAAGTCTCGGTCATGCCCCAAGCAGTGCCGACTTCAAGACCAAACTCATCGAAACCACGGAACAAGGATTCGGGTGCCGCAGAGCCGCCCACCATCATGCGCATGCCAGGCACCAGGTCGTACTTGCCCGGGTTTGCGCGCAGCGTCTGCAGCAGCGACAACCAGATGGTGGGCACACCACCGGTGACGGTGACCCGCTCGCGCTGGTACAAGTCGAGCAGCGATTCTGAGTCGAGGTGCGGGCCGGGAAACACCTGCTTGGCACCGACGAAGGTTGAGACGAATGGCAAACCCCATGCGTTGGCGTGGAACATTGGCACCACCGGCAGCACTGTGTCAGTACCCGACACGTTGATCCCCCCTGGCAGTGCCGCCACGAGCGTGTGCAGCACGGTGGAGCGGTGCGAATAGACGACACCCTTGGGGCTGCCCGTGGTGCCCGAGGTGTAGCACATGCCGCAGGGCGCGTTTTCATCGACTTCAACACATCTGAAGTCATCAGTCGCTCCACCGATGAAGCCTTCATAGTCCTCGTACCCCTGCGGCACCGGCTTGCCTGTCAGCGGCACCACAATGATGCGCTCGAAGTTGACATCCTTGGCGAACTGCGCCAGCAACGGCAGCAAAACATCGTCGACGATCAGGAAACGGTCCTTGGCGTGGTTGACGGTGAACGCAATGTCGTGCGGGAACAGGCGCAAGTTGAGGTTATGCATCACCGCGCCGGCCGCCGGAATGCCGAAGTAGCACTCGAGGTGGGCGTAATGGTTCCACATCAGGGTTGCGACCCGGTCACCGGGCTGGATGCCGGCCTTGACCAGCGCCTCGGCCAGACCCTTGGCCCGACGGTGGAAGTCGGCGTAGGTATGGCGATGCAGGGACTTGTCGGGCATCCTCGATACGATCTCCACCTTCGGGTGGTACAGCTTGGCCCGCTCCAGGAAATGATTGAGCGAGAGCGGCACTTGCATCATGGTCGATTTCATAGCTGCTTTTCTCCTGTTTAGCTTTCAATTCAAAGAAGGTACTGTTTCGGACGGCCCTGCTCCCGGGCTCTCCGAAGGGGTACCGATAGCCTTCGACCTACTTGCGCATGCCGCACCTTGCACATCGGATGCGACCACACGAGGAAACAGCATCGTGTACATGCGCTGCGCCAACGCATCGACGTCCAGACGCCCGCCAGGCCGGTACCACTGCGCCGTCCAGTTGAGGGCGCCGAGCACCGTCTGGCGCACCAGCACGGCATCGGTGTCGACCAAGCCCTGCGCCGCAGCCTCGCTGATCGGCACCATCCACAAGGCCTCGTAGGCATCGCGCGTTGCCATCACCCGGGTCTGCGCGGCCGGCGAAAGGCTGCGCCACTCGTAGAGCAGCACGGTCATGGCGTCGAACCTCGTACCCAGCAAAGCTTTCAGGTGGCTGCGCACCATCGACAGCAGCCGCTCGGGCAGGCGCGTCTCGCCAGCCAGCCCGTCGCGCACCGACTGCATGATGTCGCGAACGCCCTCCTCCATGATCGCCACCAGCAGTTCCTCCTTGGTGGCGAAGTGGTAGAAGATCGAACCCGAAGTCATGCCCATGGCCTGGGCAATCTCGCGCACCGAGGTGCGCTCGAAACCCTGTCGCCGGAACCGACTCGCCGCAGCCGCCAGGATCGCATCTCTGCGCGGGAGTGGGTTGTCTTGCTTCTTCGTCATGCCATATACTATATCATCTAACAAGCGTTTGGTTGATGGTCTTATCCATCGCGTGCTGGGTGCTTCCGGCGCCGTCCCGCGTGGACGAGCCACTCTTCGCAGCCGTCGGCCATGCCAGTGTCAATCTCAATCTAACTTCAAGGACAGGCCCATGCTCAACCGCACCCTCTTCGGTGAAGAACACGAACTCTTCCGGGACCAGGCCCGCCGCTTTCTGGAAGAAGAGGTCATCCCCCATCACGCTGGCTGGGAAACCTATGGCATCGTGCCGCGCGCCGTCTGGCGCAAGGCCGGCGCCGCGGGCCTGCTGTGCCCCGCCATACCCGAGCAATACGGCGGCGGTGGCGGCACGCGCCTGCACAGTGCCGTGCTGATCGAGGAAGTCGCGCGCGCTGGCACGAGCGGGATCGGCTTCGGCCTGCACTCCGACATCGTGGCACCTTACATCCTGGCCTACGGCACCGAGGAGCAAAAGCACAGCTGGCTGCCGAAAATGGCCACCGGCGAGGTGATTGGCGCCATCGCCATGACCGAGCCGGGCGCAGGAAGCGACCTGCAAAGCGTGCGCACCAGCGCGGTCCGTGACGGCGACGAACTGGTGATCAATGGTCAAAAGACCTTCATCACCAATGGCCAGAACGCCGACCTGGTGATCGTTGTCGCCAAGACCGACCCGACGCAAGGCGCCAAGGGAACCTCGCTGGTGCTGGTCGAGACCAATCGCCCCGGCTTCACGCGCGGGCGCAATCTCGAAAAAATCGGCATGAAGGCGCAGGACACCTCGGAACTCTTCTTCGAAGACGTGCGCGTGCCGGCCAGCAACATCCTCGGCGGGGATGGCAAGGGCTTTTTCCTGCTGATGCAGGAACTGGCCTGGGAGCGCATGCAGATCGCCATCGGCGCGGTGGCGGGCGCCGAGGCCGCGCTCGAATGGACGCTGGCCTACACCAAGGATCGCAAGGCCTTCGGCCAGCGCGTGATCGATTTCCAGCACAACCGCTTCAAGCTCGCCGAAATGAAAACCGAGGTGCAGATCGCACAGGTCTTTGTCGACCGTCTGCTCGGCCTGCTGATGGACGGTCAACTTGATGCCGCCACCGCCGCGATGGCCAAGTACTGGACCACCGACCTGCACTGCAAGGTGATCGACCAATGCCTGCAGATGTTCGGCGGCTTCGGCTACATGTGGGAGTACCCGATTGCCCGCGCCTATGCGGATGCGCGCGTCGCGCGCATCTACGGTGGCGCCAACGAAATCATGAAGGAAATCATCAGCCGCACGCTGTAGCAACTGCTGCCAGCCGCCTGCCGCTCTTCCGCCCTCTTGCCTATCGCATCCCCAGATTCAGAAAGAAGGAAACCCACCATGACCGAAACATTCATTTTTGATGCCGTGCGCACGCCGCGCGGCAAGGGCCGCAGCTCGGGTGCGCTGCACGGCACCACGCCCATCAGTTTGGCCATTACCGCGCTGCAGGCACTACGCGACCGCAACACCCTGGACACCGCCTTCGTGGACGACATCATCCTCGGCTGCGTCGAACCCGCCGGTGAGCAAGGCGCCAACATCGCGCGCGTTGCGGCCATTGCCGCCGGGTACCACGAAAGCGCTGCCGGCGTGCAGGTCAATCGCTTTTGCGCCTCGGGCCTGGAGGCCTGCAACATGGCCGCCGCCAAGGTGATGTCGGGCCAGTCGCCACTGGTCATCGGCGGCGGCGTCGAGAGCATGAGCCGTGTGCCCATGGGCACCCGCGGCGGCGCTTGGGCGGCTGACCCCGCGGTAGCGATTCCGACCTATTTTGTGCCGCAGGGAATTTCAGCCGATCTGATTGCCACCCTTTACGGCCACAGCCGCAACGATGTTGACAGCTACGCGGTCGAAAGCCAGCGCCGCGCGGCACTCGCATGGGCCGAAGGCCGCTTCGCCAAGTCGATTGTTCCCGTCAAGGACGTGAACGGTTGCGTCGTACTGGATCGCGACGAACACATGCGCGCCGAAACCACGCTGGAGTCGCTGGCCAAGCTGGAGCCTGCGTTCAAGGTGCAGGGCGAGAAATACGGCTTCGACGCGGTGGCCATGCAGCGCTATCCGGAGATCGAGCGCATGGCGCACGTGCACCACGCCGGCAACTCGTCGGGCATTGTTGACGGCGCGGCCGCGGTGCTGATCGGCAACGCCGAGGCCGGCAAGCTGCTGGGCCTGAAAGCCCGTGCACGCATCCGCTCGTTCGCCTCCATCGGCAGCGAACCCACCATCATGCTGACCGGCCCCTCCTACTCGGCGGAAAAGGCGCTCAAGCTCGCCGGCATGAGGGCCAGCGACATCGACCTATATGAACTGAACGAAGCCTTCGCCTCGGTCGTGCTGCGTTTCATGGAAGTGATGAACGTCCCGCACGACAAGATGAACGTCAACGGCGGTGCCATTGCCATGGGGCACCCGCTGGGCGCGACCGGCGCCATGATACTGGGCACCGTGCTCGACGAACTCGAGCGGCGCAACCTGTCCACTGGCCTGATCACGCTGTGCGTGGGCGCCGGCATGGGCACCGCCACCATCATCGAGCGCGTCTGAAGCCCCGGCACGACGCGATCCTCATCACAGACCTGGACCACCACCATGACTATTGACTACAAGGTTGATGCCGACGGCATCGCCACCATCACCTGGGCCATGCAGGACGTGCCGATGAACGTCCTCAACGGGCAATCCATTCCCGCCTTCGCCGACGCCGTGAAGCGTGCCCAAGCGGATTCTGCCGTCAAGGGCGTGATCGTCACCTCTTCCAAGCCCGAGTTCATCGCCGGTGCCGACCTCAACATGATGCTCGCCATCACCGACGTGGCCGGCATGATGGACTTTGTCACCCAGTTGCACGCCCTGATGCGCGGCATTGAGAAAAGCGGCAAGCCCTTCGTCGCGGCCCTCAACGGCACCACGCTTGGCGGCGGCTACGAGGTCGCGCTGGCCTGCCACCGACGCATTGCCGCCGACAACCCTAAGGCCCTCATCGGCCTGCCCGAGGTGGCCCTTGGCCTACTGCCGGGCGGAGGCGGCACGCAGCGTCTGCCGCGCATGATCGGCGTGCGCAACGCGCTGCCCTTCCTGCTCGAAGGCAAAAAGCTCGCCCCGAAAAAAGCCCTGGAAGCGGGTCTGGTCGATGAAGTCGTGCCGGCCGACCAACTGCTGGCCCGCGCCAAGCAGTGGCTGCTGACCGACGGTGCCGCTGCCGCTGTTCAGCCCTGGGACCGCAAGGGTTTCAAGCTGCCGGGCGGCGCCGTGCAAAGCCCCATGGGCTACGACACTTTGACCGCTGGCAACGCCATGCTGCGCGCCAAGACCTTTGGCAACTATCCCGCACCTGAGGCGATCTTGAACTGCGTCTACAACGGCTGCCAGGTCGACATCGACACCGGCTGCAAGGTCGAGATGCGCGAGTTCGTCAAGCTGACGACCGGCAAAGAGGCCAAGAACATGATTCACTCGCTGTTCTTTGGCATTCCCGCCGCCAGCAAGCTGGCCTCCCGGCCCAAGGGCGTGCCTCAGGCCAGCTACCGCAAGGTCGGCATTCTGGGGGCTGGCATGATGGGCGCGGGCATTGCCTTCGCCGCCGCCGAGGTCGGCATGGAAGTGGTGCTGCTCGACAGCAGCACCGACAGCGCGGCCAAGGGCAAGGCCTACAGCGAGAACCTGTGGAACAAGCGCGTGGCCGCCAAGCGCATGACCGAGGCCGAGCGTGATGCCAAGCTCACCCTGATCAAACCGACCACCGACTTCGCCGACCTGGCAGGCTGTGACATCGTGGTCGAAGCGGTGTTTGAAGACCGCGCCATCAAGGCCGACGTGACGCGCAAGGCCGAGGCGGTGATCGCCCCCGGCGCCATCTTCGCCTCCAACACCTCCACCCTGCCCATCAGCGGGCTGGCCGAGGCGTCCGCACGTCCGGCCAATTTCATCGGCCTGCATTTCTTCTCGCCAGTCGACAAGATGCCGCTGGTGGAGATCATTCGCGGCCAGGCCACCAGTGATGAATGCCTGGCCCGTGCCATGGACTTCGTCAAGGCGATCCTCAAGACGCCCATCGTCGTCAATGACAGCCGCGGCTTCTACACCAGCCGGGTGTTCTCGACCTACGTCGGCGAAGGCCTGGCGCTGCTGGCCGAAGGCGTGAAGCCGGCGCTGATCGACAACGCCGGGCGCATGGCCGGCATGCCGGTGGGGCCGCTGGCGCTGGCCGACGAAGTCTCGCTCGAATTGATGGCGCGCATCCGGAAACAGACCGCCGCCGACCTCGGCAAGGCCTACCAGCGCAGCGCCATCGACGACGTCTGCGACCGCATGGTGGACAAGTTGGGACGACTGGGTAAAAAGACCGGCAAGGGTTTCTACGACTACCCGCAAGATGGCCAGAAGCAACTGTGGGCAGGCCTGGCGCAGGCGTTCCCGCTGGCGGCCACGCAACCCACGGTCGAAGAGGTCAAGCAACGCCTGATGTTCATCCAATCGGTCGAAACCGCGCGCTGCCTCGAAGAAAAAGTGCTGCTGGCGCCCATCGATGCCGATGTCGGCGCGATCCTGGGCTGGGGTTTCCCGGCCTACCTGGGCGGCCCAATCGGCCAGATCCACAGCCTGGGGCTGGCCGCTTTTGTCAAGGCCTGCGAGACCCTGGCCGAGCGGCACGGTGCGCGCTTTGCGCCGCCGCAACTGCTGCGCCGCATGGCCGATCAGGGTGAGCGTTTTTACGACCTGTAAGCAGGCCTGTGACCCCATTCGTTCACTGCGACCTTTCAGCGAGAACCACCCATGCCCGCCATTCAAAGTCAAGTCGACCCGCAGTCAGAGAGCTTCCTGCGCGAGCGCGCACAGATGCTCGCGCTGATCGACAGTTTCCGCACGCTCGAAGACCGTGTGCGCAACACGTCGAACAGCCAAGAAGCCAAGTTCCGCGCCCGCAAGCAGCTGCTGCCGCGTGAGCGCATCGCGCTGCTGCTCGACCGCGGCTCGTCGTGGCTGGAGTTTTCGACCCTGGCCGGCTTCAGGATGCACGACGA
This sequence comes from Hydrogenophaga sp., assembly GCF_041633695.1. Taxonomy (GTDB): domain Bacteria; phylum Pseudomonadota; class Gammaproteobacteria; order Burkholderiales; family Burkholderiaceae_C; genus Hydrogenophaga. The sequence goes on along the minus strand of NZ_JBFJMY010000133.1, from coordinate 2,964 downwards.
CGACGGCGAGAAGAACGTGCTGGGGGGCGGGATCATCTGCGGCACCGGGGTGGTGTCGGGCATTCGTTGCGTGGTGATCGCCTCCGACAGCGCGATCAAGGGCGGCACCATCACACCGATGGGCATGAAGAAGAGCCTGCGCGCCGAAGCCATCGCACTGGAGAACAAACTGCCAGTGGTGCGACTGGTCGAGTCCGGCGGCGCCAACCTGATGCATGTGGGCGAGGTGTTCATTGAAGGCGGCCGCGGCTTCGCCAACCAGGCGCGGCTATCGGCCAGGGGCATTCCGCAGGTCTGCGTGATGCACGGCCACTCAACTGCCGGCGGCGCCTACCTTCCGGGCATGTCCGACTATGTGATCATGGTGCGCGGCCGTGCAAAGGCTTTCCTGGCCGGCCCACCCTTGCTAAAAGCCGCCACCGGCGAGATCGCCACCGACGAAGAGCTGGGCGGCGCCGAGATGCACTGTTCGATGTCGGGCGTGGCCGAGTACCTGGCCGAGGACGACGCCGACGGCATCCGCATCGCACGCGACATCTTGGCGCGGCTGCCGTGGAACGACCGCTTGCCGATGCGCGCGGTGAAGATCTGGAAAGAGCCGCGTTATCCGGTCGAGCAACTGGCGGGCGTGGTGCCGGTTGACTTTCGCCAGCCCTACGACATGCGCGAAGTGCTGGCGCGGGTGATCGACGACTCCGACTTCCTCGAATTCAAACCGCTGTACGGCTCCGGCACCGTGTGCGGCCATGGTGCCATCGAGGGATACCCTTGCGGCTTCATCGGCAACAACGGGCCCATTGATCCGCAAGGCGCCACCAAGGCAACCCAGTTCATCCAGTTGTGCTGCCAGTCGGGCACCCCGATCGTCTATCTGCAGAACACCACCGGCTTCATGGTCGGCAAGGATGTGGAGCAGGTCGGAATGATCAAGCATGGCGCCAAGATGATCCAGGCCGTGGCCAATGCCACCGTGCCGCAAATCACCGTGATGACAGGTGCCTCCTTCGGTGCCGGCAACTACGGCATGTGCGGCCGCGCCTACGATCCGCGCTTCGTGTTCGCCTGGCCCAACGCGCGGGTGGCTGTGATGGGCGGCGAGCAGGCCGCCACCGTGATGCGCATCGTCACCGAAGAAAAATTTGCCCGCACTGGCAAGGAGCCACCCGCCGAAACCATGGCCACCATGAAAAGCGAGATCCTGGCACGTTTTGACCTCGAATCGCATTCGCTGTTTGCCACCGCGCGCCTGTGGGACGACGGCATCATCGACCCGCGCGACACCCGCCGCGCGCTCGCCACCACCCTGGCGGTGTGTCGGGAAGCCGGGTTGAGGCCCTTGCTTTCGAACACTTTTGGCGTGGCACGGATGTGAGAACCCTGATGAACTTCACCAAAATCCTGATTGCCAACCGCGGCGAGATCGCCTGCCGGATCATCCGCACGGCCCAGGCGCTGGGCTACCGCACGGTGGCCGTTTACAGCGAAGCCGATGCCCAGGCGCTGCATGTTGCCCTGGCCGACGAGGCCGTGTGCATCGGCCCGGCGCCGGTGCGCGAGAGCTACCTCAACGTTGCGGCGCTGCTGGCGGCGGCGCGCAGCACCGGTGCCGACGCGGTACACCCCGGCTACGGCTTCCTGTCCGAGAACGACGGCTTTGCGCAAGCTTGCCTGGACGCCGGGCTGGTGTTCATCGGCCCGGACCCGCAGGCCATCCTGAAAATGGGCAACAAGGCCGGCGCCAAACGCCTGATGCTGGCGGCGGGCGTGCCCTGCGTGCCGGGCTATCAGGGCATTGACCAGTCCGATGCCACGCTGCTCACGAAGGCTGCCGAGATCGGTTTCCCGATCATGGTCAAGGCGGCGGCGGGCGGTGGCGGGCGAGGCATGCGACTGGTCGAACGCCCGCAAGACCTCGCGGTCGCCCTGGCCAGCGCCCGCTCGGAAGCAGGCAACGCCTTCGGCAGCGAAGAGCTCATCCTGGAGCGCGCGGTGATTGAGCCGCGCCATGTCGAAATCCAGGTCTTTGGCGACCTGCACGGCCACATCATCCACCTGGGCGAACGCGACTGCTCGATCCAGCGCCGGCACCAGAAGGTGTTCGAGGAAGCGCCCTCCCCGGCGGTCACGCCCCAGCTGCGCGAGCAAATGGGCGCGGCGGCGGTGGCGGCTGCGCGCACCGTGAACTACGTCGGCGCCGGCACGGTGGAGTTTCTGCTCGACAGCGAAGGGCGCTTCTACTTTCTGGAGATGAACACACGGCTGCAGGTCGAACACCCGGTGACCGAGTGCATCACCGGACTGGACCTGGTGGCCTGGCAGATCGCCGTGGCCCGTGGCGAGCACTTGCCGCTGACGCAGGAGCAAGTGCACTTGAACGGGCACGCCATCGAAGTGCGCCTGTACGCCGAAGATCCGTACAACGGCTTCCTGCCGCAAAGTGGCGATGTTGCGCTCTGGAGCCCGCCCACGGGCGAAGGCGTGCGCGTTGACCACGGCCTGGCATCGGGTCAGACCGTGAGCCCTCACTACGATCCGATGATCGCCAAGATCATTGCACACGGCGCCACCCGCGACGAAGCCCGGCGACGCCTGATCGGTGCGCTGCAACGCACCCGCCTGCTCGGTCTGCCCCACAACCGTGCCTTCCTCGAAGCCGTGGCCAGCCACCCGGCCTTCGCCGCTGGCGAAACGACCACGGCCTTCATCGCCCATCACTTCGGCGCTGCGGCGCTGGTGCGGCCCCAGCCCGACTCGCTGGCGCTGGCGCTGGCCGGCACGCTGTGGTTTGAAGCCAGCGCCACACCGGTCGCAGCCGCGCTCTGGCGCTCCAGCGGACCGGCACGCTGGCCGATGCTGATCGGCGAGGGCGAACACCGACATGCCGTGCACATCACGGTCACTGGCGCCCACCGCTACACGCTCGAAGTGGGCGCGGCGCTGCACCACGTCACCCTCAGCGGGCGT
>NZ_JBFJMY010000132.1:0-10400 GCF_041633695.1 Hydrogenophaga sp. | reverse complement strand
GCGTACGCCACCGCCGTTCCGGGCAGCGCCATCACCTTCAGTTTTGATGGCAGCGCCTTCAGCATCGGCGGCACCGGCGCGGGTGGCGGATCGGGCACGTGTGGCGTGGCGGCTTCGGGCACCGTGACCACCGGCAACATCACGGTACCGATTTCGTTCAACTATTGCATCAACGGCATCGCCGCCGGTTCTTGCACCGCAGGCAACTCTTCCTTGTCGTCCGCCCTGAGCGGCCAAGGGTCGGGCGGTGCGGCCAACCTCACCTACACCTATTCGGCCACCTGCGCGGCCGGGGCCATCGCCATCAACCTGAACTGATTTCGGCGTCCGTCGCCTCCAACCACCCCAGACCTGGGGTGGTTTTTTTACGCCCCATTTTTTACGCTCTGTATCTGGCACCCAGCGGCCAGCCTGACCCATAATTTGTTTTCCCCAGCCCACCGTCTGCCCACTTGTCCACAACCACCAGCCCGTCCATCAGCGCCATGATCCTCGCCGCCGGGCGGGGCATGCGCATGCGGCCTCTGACCGATACCACGCCCAAGCCCCTGCTGGAGGTGAGAGGCCAGCCGTTGATGCAGTGGCCGATGGACGCTTTGCTGCGCGGCGGCTGCAACAAGCTGGTGATCAACACCGCCTGGCTGGGCGAACAGATCGAACCCAGCTGTTCGCGCTGGGCGCAAAGCCGCCCCGGGGTGGAGTTGGCTTTCTCGCACGAAGGCGTGGATTTTGGCTACGCGCTGGAAACCGCGGGCGGCGTGTCGCGCGCGCTGCCCTGGTTGGGCGAGGTTTTCTGGGTGCTGGCCGGCGACGTGTTCGCGCCCGATTTTGTGTTCGCGCCGCAAGCCGTCGAGCGCTTTGTGGCGGGATCGATGCTGGCCCACATCTGGCTGGTGCCGAACCCGGACCACAACCCGGGCGGCGATTTTGGCTTGAGCGAACAAGGCCTGGCACTGTCGCAGGCTGCTGAGCAATTCACCTACAGCACCATAGGCCTGTACCGACGTGGGCTCTTCGCCCCGCCCTGGACCGAGATCATCCCCGGCAACCCGCAGGGCAAGGCCGCGTCGCTGGCGCCTCTTTTGCGCCAGGCCATGCAGCAGGGGCGGGTCAGCGCCGAGCTGTATACCGGCGCTTGGACCGATGTGGGCACGCCCGAGCGGCTGGCCGCGTTGAACGCAGGCTGAGCGCGCTGCGCCTGCGCGTGCCCATGAAAAAAGGGCCTTGGAGGCCCCTTTTCTTTTAGCAAGCGGCTGCTGGACAGCCGGTTTCCATTGACGGATTCAATCCACGGGCGGCAACACCACCGGGCAACGGTTGCTGCCTTTGCCGGAACCTTTTCCGCTGCTCTTGCCAGACCCTTTGCCGGAGCCCTTGCCGCCACATTTGCCCGAGCTCTTGCCGGAACCCTTGCCCGAGCGCTTGCCCGAGCCTTTGCCCCAGCAGCTGAACTTCAGCTTGAAGGAGCCACAGCGGCTGGTACCGCCGCCAACTTGCAACATTTCTTCGAGTGTCAAAACACGCATGGGAACTCCAAAATAAAGTGGCTTTTTCCGCGATGACAGGCCAGAGGCCTGCGAACACAATGAAAACAAAAGTTCTCGCGAAATAGACCGATTAAAGACCTATGGATTATATGTAACACTTGGTTTCACGCAAGCCCCCGGACACCTGCGGCGGCAATCGCATGCCAGTGCCGTGACCTATGACACGCCAGAGCAGCGTCCTGGCCTGTCGCATCAACGCCGCGCCCACCGCCCGCGCCGGGGCACGCGACAATCCAGCACCCGCTGCCACCGCAAGCCCATCACCACCATGAAGCCACCACGCCACCCGACCCCGCGCACCGAAAACACCACCGAAGAGCTGTGCCTGATGGGGCCGCGCCATCTGGACGAGTTGCTGGATCTGGTGGCCTCGTTCGGGCTGGGTGACGCAACACCCAGCCGCTCGGCCCTCGTGGCGCGCTGGCGCGAAGGCGTGGCCGAATACGCGCGTCTGGCCGTGACCGAGGCGGGCGCCGCCGACGCGCCCACGATCCGGCCCCTGCCCAAAGCCATGGCCCGGCATGTGGCGCGCCTGAGCGAACTCGATGGCGTGAACCGCACCTTCGACACCGTGCCCGTGGCCTTTGGCCTGATCGAGCTGGACAAACTGGTGATTTCGCAATATTCGATGACGCGGGCCGTGGTCGAGCGCATCTGCGCCGCACACCCCACGCCGCCTTCGCCCAAACGCCTGGCCGAGTTGTGTCTGCCGCTGCAGGCACCGGCGGCCGATTTCAAACTGGTGGGCCAGAACGGGCGCGAATTCACCTTTGCATCGGACGCGCACGACATGCGCTTTCTGGACGCACAGGTCGTGTCGCCCACCCGCGTGCAGATGGGGCCCGTGATGGGCCACGCCCAGGCGGTGGTCGCTCTGAGCGTGGGCTTCAGCGCCAACCTGCTCAACGTGGTGCGCTACAACGGCCGCCTGGTGCTGAACAACGGCCACCACCGCGCCCTGGCCTTGCGTGCCATGGGCTTGCGCTATGTGCCCTGCCTGATCCAGCCTTGTGCATCCAGCACCGATCTGGAACAGGCGGCCACCAGCGAAATCCTCGGCAACGCCGATCTGTACTTCGAGTCGCCGCGCCCGCCGCTGCTGCGCGACTTCGAGCACCCGGGCCTGACCCAGGCGTTCCTGGCCCCACACATGCGCCGCCTGCTCACGGTCAAGATCGAAACACAGCGCCGCCTGCTGGCCATCTGAGCACGATCACGCCGCAAGAAAGCGCCACTTCCCGCACAATGGCTGCCATGGACCAACAAGCACCTTCCGCCCTCTACGCAGCCCGCCGTGCCCAGCTCGCCAGCCAGCTCGGGCCGGGTGGCATCGCCATCATCCCGACCGCGCTGGAACACCCGCGCAACCGCGACAGCGATTTTCTGTTCCGCCACGACAGCTATTTTTATTATCTGACCGGCTTCACCGAACCACAGGCCTGGCTGGTGGTCGCAGGCGACGGCGAAAGCACGCTGTTCTGCAACCCCAAGGACGCCGAGCGCGAGGTCTGGGACGGCTTGCGCCTTGGCCCCGAGGCCGCGCCGGACGCACTGGGCCTGCAAGCGGCCCACCCGGTGAACGAGCTCGACCAGCGCCTGCCCAAATTGCTGGAAAACCGCAGCGTGGTCTGGTACCCCTTTGCCACGCACCCGGGGCTGGAGAGCCGGCTCAACGGCTGGCTGGGTGCCGTGCGCGCGCGGGTGCGCTACGGCGTGATCTGCCCGGAAAGCCAGCGCGACCTGTGTGGACCGCTGGACGAAATGCGGCTGGTGAAAGACCGGCACGAACAAGACACCATGCGCCGCGCCGCGCAAATCAGCGCGCGGGCCCACATCCGTGCCATGCAGCGCAGTGCCGCGATGTTGCGCGCCGGGCAGGACGTGCGCGAATACCACCTGGACGCCGAGCTGCTGCACGAATTCCGCCAGCATGGATCGCAGTACCCGGCCTACGGCAGCATCGTGGCCGCAGGCGCCAACGCCTGCATCCTGCACTACCGGGCCGACGCCGCGCCGATCCGCGATGGCGAGCTGGTGCTGATCGACGCGGGCTGCGAACTCGACGGCTACGCCAGCGACATCACGCGCACCTTCCCCGCCAACGGCCGCTTCAGCGGACCGCAGCGCACGCTGTACGAGCTGGTGTTGGCCAGCCAGGAAGCGGCGGTGGCCGCCACCCGTGCCGGGGCGCGCTTCAACGATCCGCACGAGGCCACGGTGGCGGTGCTGGCCCAGGGCCTGCTGGACGTGGGCCTGCTGGACACCAACAAGGTGGGCAGCGCGCAAGACGTGATCGCCAACCGCAGCTATTTCCCGTTCTACATGCACCGCACCAGCCACTGGCTGGGCATGGACGTGCACGACTGCGGCAGTTATGTGGAGCCGACCCAGATCGGCCAGATCAGCACGCGCAAGGACCCGCTTTCGGGCGAGACCATACAAGACCGGCCCAGCCGCATCTTGCGTCCCGGCATGGTGCTGACCATCGAGCCCGGGCTGTACGTGCGCCCCGCTGACGGCGTGCCGCCCGCGTTCTGGAACATCGGCATCCGCATCGAAGACGATGCCATCGTGACCGACACCGGCTGCGAGCTGATTTCGCGCGGCGTGCCGGTGGCCGTGGACGAGATCGAAGCCTTGATGCGGGCCTGAGCCGTCCATCCCTTTTCTTGAAAGACCCTACCCGATGAGCACCGAACGCGTCCTGTTTGCCTTTGTCATCGTGCTGGCGCTGACGCTCAACGTCGGTTTCATCGCCGGCGACATCAACGACATCAACCACCACAACGTGTACGAGCTGTTCGCTGCCCTGGTGGTGAGCCTGATCGCCACCGTGATGAAGTTCGGCGACCGTTCGCCCCTGGGCTCCACCATGCTGGCCACCAGCCTGGTGGCCGACCTGCAACTGATCGCCGCCGCTGCCAGCTGGGGCTTTTACGGCCAGGCCGCCACCGTGTTGACGGTCCACGAAGGCGCCACCGTCGTCTCGCTGGCCATCGGGGCCATGGTGGCCAACGTGGTGTCGGTGGTGCTGCTGATCATCGAAATGGCCAATCTGCGGCGATGAGCCCCACACCCACGCGCACCCGCCACGGCATCTTCATCCTGCTGCGCCGTTTGCGGGTACCGCTGGCGGTGCTGATCGGCGTCTACGCCGTCGCGGTGCTGGGCTTCACCCTGATCCCCGGCGTGGACCCCAGCGGCCAGCGCTGGACCATGAGTTTTCTGCACGCGTTTTATTTCGTCAGCTTTCTGGGCACCACCATCGGCCTGGGCGAAATTCCGTTTCCCTTCTCCGACGCCCAGCGCCTGTGGGCCACGGCGGCCATTTATGGTTCGGTGGTGGCTTGGCTGTACGCGATTGGCGCGCTGTTCAGCGTGCTGCAAGACCCCTTGTTTCGCCGCATCGTGCACGAGAACGCGGTGCACCGCGCGGTGCGCCGCATCCGCGCGCCGTTTTACCTGATTTGCGGCTATGACGACGCCGGCAGCCGCATCGCGCGCGAACTGGCCGAAGACGGCGCGCGCCTGGTGGTGATCGACGTGGTGGCCGAGCGCGTGGACACGGTGGAGGTGGACGACCTCACGTTCCACGTGCCCGCGCTGGCCGGTGACGCCAGCGACCCCAAGACCCTGGTGCTGGCCGGGCTGAAAAATCCGCACTGCGCGGGCGTGCTGGCGCTCACCGGCGACGACCACATCAACGTGAAGATCGCGCTCACCGCGCGCCTGCTCAACCCCCAGGTGCCGGTGCTGTGCGCGGCGCGCCACCACGGCGTGCACGCGCGCATGGCCTCGGCCGGGGCCGACCACATCATCAACCCCTACGACACCTTTGCCGAGCGGGTGGCGATGTCGATCCGCACGCCCAGCCTGCACATCATCTACGAGAGCCTGACCACGCAAGACGTGACGCCGGTCAACGAGCCGCCGCTGGTGCCGCGCGGGCACTGGGTCTTGTGCGGCTCGGGCCTGTTCACCCGCACGCTGCGCCGCCAGCTGGAGCGGCTGGAGATCGCCACCACCATCATCGACCCTAGCCTGACCGACGAAGAGGTGGACGCCCAGCACATCCAGGGCGACCCGACCGATCCGGCCGTGCTGCGCCAGGCCGGGGTGGAGAGCGCCACCGCGTTGGTGGCGGGCACGGCGGTGGACATCGACAACCTGGCGATCGAACTGGCCGCGCGGCCGATCAACGAAAAGCTGTTCATCGTGGCGCGCCAGACCCAGCGCCGCAACAGCGTGGTGTTCCGCGCCTCGCCCGCCGATCTGGTGATGCTGAGCGGTTATGTGGTGGCCGCCGAGGTGCTGCGCGTGATCCGTGCGCCACAACTGGCAACCTTCTTGCGCCGCGCGCGCGACGAAGACGAGGCCTGGGCGCAAGCCCTGCTGCAAGAGATGCGCGAGGTCATTGGCGACGAAGTGGTCGAGTCCTGGTCGGTCGACATCGTGCCCGACCAGGCCGGCACCGTGTGCACCGCGCTGGACCGGGGTGAGGCGGTGACGCTGCGCCGCCTGCTCACCCGGCCCGATGGCAGTACCGACCTGGTGCGCGGCTTGCCCCTGCTGCTGCAACGAGGCCAGGAGCGCACGCTGCGCCCGGATCTGGACACCGCCCTGGAGCCCGGCGACCGGCTGCTGTGCTGCGGCACTGCGCGGGCCCGTTCGACCATGCGCCACAACCTGGTCGGTTATGCGCTGCCGCCCAGTCCGGCACCACCGCTGCTGCTGGCGGCACCCGATACGCTCTAGGGGCTGTTCAGAGTTCAGTGGCCGCGCCGAGGTCGGGCGCGGCCATGCGCACATCCAGCGTGCCCGAGCGGATGTGCAGGTCGCGCTGCGGAAACGGGATTTCGATGCCGCGCCGGTGCAACTCGTCGTCCAGTGCCCACATCAGCGCCGCGTGGGTGGCCGCCGGACGTGTGGTGAGCGCGCGATCGGCCCAGATCACCAGTTCGTAGTCCATGGCGTTGTCGCCGTAGCCGATCAGCCAGACCGTGCTTTGCTTGTGCTCGTTTTCCACCACGCCGGGCACGGACTTGGCCGCCGCTATGCCGGCCTCGCGCACCCGCTCTTTGGGCGTGCCATAGGCCACGCCAAAGGGAATGTGCATGCGGCGGTAGGCGTCGTCCAGGGTCCAGTTGACCACCCGCCCGTTGATGAATTCCGAGTTCGGCACCACCACATCGAGCGCGTCGTTGCTGGAGACGCGGGTGTAGCGCATGGCGATCTCGCGCACGTGGCCACGCACGCCCGACTCCAGCTCCACGAAGTCACCAACCTTCAGGCTGCGCTCCAGCAGGATGATGATGCCCGAGACGAAATTGCTGACCACGTGCTGCAGGCCAAAACCCAGCCCCACCGCCAACGCGCTGCCCAGCAAGGCGATGCTGCTCAGGTCGATGCCCAGGTAGTTCAGCCCCACCAGCGTGCCCACCACCCAGACCGCGTAGCGCAGCAAGCGGCTGAGCATCAGCATGCCGGCGTATTTCCAGGGCTCGGCGCCCGCGCGGCGCTCGATCACCTTTTGCACCGTGCGCTCCGCCAGGCTGGCGATCCACCACAGGCCAACCACAAAGGCCAGCGCCGTGACCAGGCCGCCCACGGTCACCGGGCTGCTGCCCAGGGAAAACAGCGGCAGACCCCAGGCATCGCTGAGGTAAGAGCTCGGGCTGGGCGTCATGGGTACTTTCTGCCAGGACAGACCTGGCGCGGTGGGCCCGCCCGCCGCTGATGCGGCATGCGCAGGGGAACGCGATGGGGAAGCAACCGGGATGGCCGACGCCGCCGCTGTTCAAAGTATAGGCAGAGCGGCCCGGCCCGGGGCCGATTTCGACCCGGCCCGACCCGACGCGCGCAGCACCGCCAGGCCGCGCGCTGCCACACCGATCGGACGAGAACGGGAAAAGGCCTTCCACTGTCCACCCCTACCTTTGCGCATGCCCACCCCAGCGATCCCGCCGCTCTGCTCGACACAGCGCGGTGAGCCGGGCTTGTGTGGCGCCCCGGTGCCGGTATGCTGGGCGGCAAAGCTTGCTGTCCTTGCCGCCTTTGCTGTCGGGCACCGCCACGCAGGACCAAGACCATGAACACCCTGGCCTCTCCACCGCCGATTCTCTGCCTCACCATGAACCCCTCGGTGGACGTGGCCACGCACACCGAACAGGTGCTGCCCACCCACAAGCTGCGCTGCGCCACGGCGCAACGCGACCCCGGCGGCGGCGGCTTGAACGTGGCGCGCGTGATCCAGCGCCTGGGCGGTGTTTGCAGCGCGCTGCTCCCGGCGGGAGGCCCCAGCGGCCAGTGGCTGGCGCACCGGCTGGCGCAAGAAGGCTTGCAGGCCGTGTGCATCCCGATCGCGCAGGAAACGCGCGAGAGTTTCACCGTGCAAGCGCTGGACACAGGCGCGGAGTACCGCTTCGTCATGCCCGGCCCGTACCTGGACGAAAGCGAATGGCAGGCCTGCCTGGACCGCATCGCGCAGTTGCCCCAACGGCCCGGCGTTCTGGTGGCCAGCGGTAGCCTGCCACCGGGCGTTCCGGTCGATTTTTATGCCCGCCTTGCCCGCTGGTGCCAGACCGTGGGCACACGCCTGGTGCTGGACACCTCGGGCGAACCGCTGGCCGCTGCGCTGGCGCAAGGGGTTTACCTGGTCAAACCCAATCTGCACGAACTGGCCGGGCTGTGTGGACACGCGCTGGACACGCCCGGTGCCTGGCGCGAAGCGGCGCGCGCCTGGATTGACCGGGGACAGGCCGAGGTGGTGGCGCTGACACTGGGCGAGCGCGGCGCCGAACTGTTCACCCGCGCGCGCAGCTGGAGCGCCGCGCCGCTGCCGATCGAGGTGTCCAGCTCGGTCGGTGCGGGCGACAGTTTTGTCGCAGCGCTGGTCTGGTCGCTGGCGCGGCAGGAAAGCCTGGAGAAGGCCTTTGCCTGGGCCATGGCGGCGGGCTCGGCGGCCCTGATCACACCGGGCACCGGCCTGTGCCTGGCTGGCGACGTGCAACGCCTGCAGCAGCAGGTTCGGGTCGTGGCCATCCCGCACTGAACAAGCCTGCGGCGCCCCGCCCAAGCACCGCCATGGGTGGCGCATGAAGACGCACAATAGACGGCGCAATGATCTTATTTATAATCATTCTCATTTGCGTTATGTCCATCCTGGGCATGTCCGCCTTTTTTCTGCATTGGAGCGCCATGAAACCCGTACTGCCCGCCCTCGTTCTCATCGCCAGCATGGGTTTGTCCCACAGCGTCGCCTCCGCCGCCAGCACCACCGCAGCGCCCACCGCTGCCGCCGCATCCCAGGCCGTGAACGCGCGCGGCGTGGTCACGCACTACGCCACCCTGGTGCAGGCCAACTACGCCGACACCCTGGCCGCCGCGCAAGACATGCAAGCCGCCATCGCCCGCCTGGTGGCCTCGCCCTCGGCCGAACACCTGGCCAGCGCCCGCAAGACCTGGTTGGCCGCGCGCGAGTTCTACGGCCAGACCGAGGCCTTCCGCTTCTACGGTGGCCCGATCGACAACGACGATGGCCCCGAAGGCCGCATCAACGCCTGGCCGATGGACGAAGCCTATGTCGACTACGTGGCGGGCAAACCCGGGGCCGGCATGGTCAACAACCCCAAGTTCGCCATCACCAAAAAGCGCCTGGCACAAGCCAACGAGCGCGGCGGCGAAGAAAACATCAGCACCGGCTGGCACGCCATCGAGTTCCTGCTCTGGGGCCAGGATTTGAGCGAAACCGGCCCAGGCGACCGTTCTTTTGAAGATTTCGTCGATGGCAAATCGCCCCAGGCGGCGCGGCGCCGGCAATACCTCAGCGTGGTCACCGAGCTGCTGCTGGACGATCTGGGCAGCGTGGCCAAAGCCTGGGCGCCCGGCGCCAAAAACTACCGTGCAAAATTTGAAAAAGGCGGCCAGGAATCGGTGCGAAAAATCATCGTCGGCCTGGGTTCGTTGTCGCGCGGTGAACTCGCGGGCGAGCGCATGGAAGTGGCGCTCAACTCGCAAGACCAGGAAGACGAGCACTCCTGCTTCTCCGACAACACCCACCGCGACGTGGTGAACAACGCCACCGGCATCCAGAACGTGTGGCTGGGCCAATACCAGCGGCGCGATGGCAGCGCACTGCAAGGCCCGTCGCTGCGCGACCTGGTGGCCGCGCGCGACGCGGCCGTGGCCGACAAGACCAGCGCGCAGATCGCCGCTTCGGTCGCCGCAGCCCAGGCGATTCCAGCCCCGTTTGACCGCGCCGTGGTCGGCGCCAAGGACGCACCGGGCCGCCAAGCCATCCAGAAGACCATCGACAGCCTGGTGGACCAGTCCAAGCTGCTGGTGCAAGCCGCCAGCGCCGTGGGCATCACCAAATTGACCCTGTCCCAGCCCTGAAATGCCCATGCCCAAAACCTTGCGTGCGGGCTGGCCGGTTGCGCTGGCGGTTCTGCTGATCGGTGGCGGCGGTGCAGCATGGCTGGCCGCCGCCGAGCCCCAGGACCCTTTGGGTGAAAAAACCGGCGGCGCCACCACGGTGTACGCCAACGGCAAGAACGCGTTTTCGTTTCCGCTGGCCAACCTGGGCGACGCGGAGCGCACCCGCTTCGTGATCGGCAATTCCTTTTTCAAACGCAACTGGGTCGAAGCCCCGGCATCGACCACCGCACGCGACGGCCTGGGCCCGCATTTCATTGCCCGCGCCTGCGCCGGTTGCCACCTGCTGGATGGCCGGGGTGCACCACCCGACTGGAGCAAAACCCTGGGCCCCGAGCCCGAAGCCAGCGTGGCGCTGCTGATCCGCCTGTCGGTGGCGGGCACGCCCGCCGCCGGTGCGGGCGTGGTGCCCGAGCCCCG
>NZ_JBFJMY010000131.1:0-10482 GCF_041633695.1 Hydrogenophaga sp. | reverse complement strand
TTTGACCTGTACCCGACCCTCACCAACAGCAAGCTCTTTTCCCGGGACCGGAACGTTTGCGCCTATTGCGGCGGCCATCTGCACGAGGACGAGCTCACGCGCGAACACATCATTCCGTTTGGTCAGAACGGTTTGGATTTGTGGATGAATGTGGTCACGGCCTGCCGCTCGTGCAACCACCGCAAGGGCAACCGCACGCCCGAACAGGCCAACATGCCCTTGCTGTACACGCCCTATGTGCCCAGCCTGTGGGAGGACTTCATTTTGCGCAACCGCCGCATCCTGGCCGACCAGATGGAGTTTCTGATGTCGCACCTGCCCAAGACGTCCCGTTTGCACGCCTGACCGCGATCCCGGAATTGCGGGATGAAAAAAAGCCGTCATCAGACGGCTTTTTTGTGGGGGTCACGCGCAAGCGGGTTTCACGGAGTCCCGGTGGCGGTGACGGTGCAGCCCACCAGGAAGTTGAGGCTGGAGCTCGGTGGCAAATTGGCCAAGGTGACGCCGCCCCCCTGCAAATTGGCGATGCTCAGGGCGGGTGGCACGGGGCAGGTGGCCGAACCGCTGGCCACCGAGCAAGTCACCGTGGTGCAGCTCAAACCGGTGACGGCGGGGTCGGTGAGCAGCGCGTTGTTGGCGGCACTGGGGCCCGCGTTGGCCGCGGTGATGGTGTAGCTGGTGGTCTGTCCGGCCACCATGCTGCCGACCGCATTGGTTTTCAGAATGCTCAGATTGCCTTGGCGCGCGATCAAGGTGTTTTCGTAGGCGCAGCCTGCGTTGGTGTTCGCACCGCCCCCGCCTTGTCCTTCGTTGGCGGCGCTGCAGTTGGCGATGGGGCCGGTGGCGGTGGCCGAGGTCTTGAATTCGTCGCCGCCACCGTAGATCTTGGCCCGGTTGTCCATGGATGTGGCGGTCGTGGTCGGACTCAAGGACACCGTCAAGGTGAGCACGGTGGTGCTGTTGGCGGGTATGGCGGTGCTGCGTGCGCAGGTCGCGGTGTCGTTGCTGCTGCTCGTGGTGCTCAGGGCGCAGGTCCAGCCGCCACCCGGCGTTTGCGGGTTGATAAAACTGACACCCGCTGCGGTGAGCACGTCGGTCACGGTGTAGTTGCCGCTGGTGGCCGTGCCGCCCACATTGGTGACCGTCAGGGTGTAGGTTCCGGTGCCGCCAGCGATAAAGGTGGGGGTGGTGTCGACCTTGGTCAGGTGCAGATCCCGTTTGGGCACGCAGTAGGAAAAATTGTTGAAAGCGACGCGCTGGCTGGTTGGAGAAGCCACGGCCGGTCCGGCCACGAAATAGACATCGATCCGGTCGACTGGATTGGCGAAGTTGATCTGGACGTTGCAGGCCGGGTCCGTGTTGGCGCAGTTGCTGTCGAGAATGGTGACGATTTGGTTGCCGCCGGCCACGGTGGACGTGGAGTAGCTGCCGGGTGTGGTCGGTGCCAAAACCGGGATCGGAACCGTGCTGCCATTGATGTAGCCGGTGATGCGCAGCACGTCCTGCCAACCCGTGCCGCTGCGATCCACGTCGTACATGTTGAAGCGCACCTTGCTCATGGGCCGGTTGAACGCCATTTGCATGGTCACGGCGTCGCCAGGGGCGCTCGAATCCATGTTCAGGTCCAGCGAGTTGGCCACGTTGCCCTGAATGCCCTGAGCCGGAAAGCCTGCCACCCAGGTCGCGCCCGTGATCGACATGCCGAAACTGATGGTGTTGCTGCGCAAGGTGCCGGTCGTGGCCACCGTATAGGTGTTGCTGGTCGAACTCGCGGTCCAGGTGGCGGAAGTGCCGGTGGCCGTCGTCGACGAAGCCGCCGCGAAGTTGAAGCTCACCACGTCTTCGTTGGCGCTGCAGGCACTGGATTGGGCGAAACTGCTGCTGGCAGCTGCAGCCAGCAGCAAGGCGGTGGCCAGCGATTTGAAGCGGGAAAGACGTCGCACAGTGTTGTTCATAGGGCGCAAAGACGTTGGCAAACTAAAGTAGCAATTGTAGCGTTTGCCAACCACGGTACCCGAACGTCGGGGCGTGGTGTTTTTCACGAACGGGGCCGGATTCCCCGGCCCACCGCGCGCCGGGGCCGTTGGTTCAGGCGAACACGCCGGCCGATGCCTGCATGCGATCCGATACTTCGCCCAGATGGTGCAAGGTATCGCCCCATGCCATTTCCATCTGCGTGAGCTTCTTGAAGTAGTGGCTGACGATGTATTCGTCGGTCACGCCGATACCGCCGTGCAACTGCACCGCCTGCTGCCCGACAAAGCGCATGGATTGCCCCAATTGCACCTTGGCGCGGGCCATGGCGATGCGGCGCTCGGCGGTTGGCGCGTTGAGTTTGAGGCTGGCGTAGTAGCTCATGGAACGGGCCAGCTCCAGCTGCATCTTCATGTCGGCCAGGCGGTGGCGCAGCGCCTGGAAGCTGGCAATGGCCACGCCAAATTGTTTGCGCGTGTTCATGTACTCCACCGTGATGGCCAGCGTCTGGTCCATCACCCCCACCGCTTCCGCGCAGGTGGCGGCGATGCCGATGTCGATGGCGTGCTCCAGGGCGGTCTGGCCGTCCAGCGTCACCAGCGTGGCGGCCGCGTCCTTGAACGACAGCTCGGCGGCACGGCCACCGTCTTGCGTGCCGTAGCCTTTGGCGCTCACGCCGCTGGCGCTGCGCTCGACGAGGAACAGGGCCATCTTGCCGTTGGCCAAAGCGGGTACCAGGAACGCATCGGCATGGTCACCCACCGGCACCACGTTTTTCTCGCCCGTGACGCTCCAGCTGTCGCCGCTTGGGGTCGCCGTGGCTTTGCAACTGTCCGAACGGTAGCGCGAACCGCGCTCGGTATGGGCCAACACCACCAGCACTTCGCCGGCGGCCACTTTGCTGCACCAGTCCGCCTTCACCGCGTCGGGGGCATAGCCCGCCAGCACGGCGCCGCTGATCAGCGCCTGGGTCAAAGGCTCCAGCACGATGCCGCGGCCCAGCTCTTGCAGCGTGACCATGCCTTCGACCGGGCCCATGCCCATGCCGCCGAGATCTTCGGGCACGTACAGGCCGGTCAGACCCAGTTCGGCCAGTTCGTTGTAGGCCTTGCGGTCAAAACCACCAGCCGCCACGATGCTGCGGCGGCGCTCGAAGCCGTAGCCCTTTTCAACCCATTTGGCGCAGGCGTCGCGCAACTGTTCCTGGTCGTCAGAAAAATCGAAGTCCATTTTTGAATCCTTTTAACCAAGAACCGTCTGTGCAACGATGTTGCGTTGCACTTCGTTGCTGCCGCCGTAAATGGTGGTCTTGCGCAGGTTGAAGTAGACCGATGCCAGCGGGGCGTTGGCGGTTTCGCCACCGGGGAAATCGCCTTGCCAGCCGGCTTCCATGGCTTCTTCGATGAAGGGCAGGGCGAATGGGCCGGCGGCCAGCATCATGAGTTCGCTGTAGCGCTGCTGGATTTCGCTGCCCTTGATCTTGAGCAGACCGGCGATATCGAGCGCGTTTTTGCCGGATTTTTCTGCCGAGAGCACACGCAAGACCAGCATTTCCAGCGCCACCACATCGACTTCGAGCAGGGCGATCTGGTCGCGAAAGCGGCGGTCGTCCCACACGCCTTCGGTCTGGGCGATGCGCTTCAGGCGCTCCAGCTCGCGCTTGGCGCGGTTCACATCGGCAATATTGGTGCGCTCGTGGCTGAGCAAGTGCTTGGCGTAGGTCCAGCCCTTGTTTTCCTCGCCGATCAGGTTGTTGGCAGGCACCTTGACGTTGTCGAACCAGACTTCGTTGACTTCGCACTCGCCGTCGAGCAGCTTGATCGGGCGAACAGTCACGCCAGGGGTTTTCATGTCGATCAGCAGGAAGCTGATGCCGGTCTGGGGTTTGCCTTCGTTGCTGGTGCGCACCAGGCAGAAGATCCACTCGCCGTACTGGCCCAGCGTGGTCCAGGTTTTCTGGCCGTTGACGATGTAGTGGTCGCCTTGGCGTTCTGCCTTGCATTTCACCGAAGCCAGATCGGAGCCCGAACCCGGCTCGCTATAGCCTTGGCTCCACCAAACATCGCCGCTGGCGATGCCGGGCAAGAAACGCTCTTGCTGCTCTTTGTTGCCAAAGGCCATGATCACGGGCGCGACCATCACCGGGCCGAAGGGGATCACGCGCGGTGCGCCGGCCAGGGCGCATTCTTCTTCGAACAAGTGCTTTTGCACGGCGCTCCAGCCCGGACCCCCAAATTCCTGGGGCCAGCCATAGCCCAACCAACCCTTTTTGCCCAGGATCTTGGCCCAGGTCTGCAGGTCGTCGCGCGTCAGGCGCAGCGCGTGGTGCACCTTGTGGGCGATGTCGGCCGGGAGCGATGCCTTGACCCAGGCGCGGACCTCTTCGCGAAAACTTTGTTCTTCGGTCGTGAATGCCAAATCCATGTTTGTCTCCGTGAATGCTGTAACAGTGCGGGTGTTTGATGTCGCCCGCGACACCCCGACAGTTTCGCACGACCGTTCGTTTTATCCCTGTCCGGGCAGCGACAGGCCCAGTTGTTCGTGCAAATGCCTGAGCTGCTCCTGCAGCTCAGCGGTTTGTTCCTCCAGCGCGTTCAGGCGGCGCGTGAGCGCGATCACGTCGTCCTCGGTGGCGCCGCTGCCGCCCGGTGTGCCCAAACCCTGCGCCACGGCGCTGAGATCCACCGGCCCGCACAGCAGATGTGCCCAGCGCTGCTCGCGCGCACCGGGTGCGCGGGGCAGCTTGACCACCAGGGCACCGCCCTTGTCGGCGGAGCGGTCCTGGAGCTCTTCCAGAAAGGCGTCCACCGACGCGATGTCCAGAAATTTGTACCAGCGCTCGGTGTTCAGGCGCAGCTCACCCGCCGTCTGCGGTCCGCGCAGCATCAACATGCCCAGCAGCACGGCCGATTGCTCCGGCACACCCACGACGCGCAGAAAATTGTGCTCGTAGCGGGTGGCGCGCCCACCGCTCGATTCAACCAGCAGGTGGATTTCGCGCAGGCTGTCGATGGCCTCGAGCACCAGGGCTTCGGGCAGTTGCAGCACCGGATCGCGGCTGGATTTCTGGTTGCAGCCGGTGACCAGGCTGTTGAGCGTGAGCGGGTAGCTGTCGGGCACGGTGCGTGCCTTTTCCATCAGCGTGCCGACGATGCGGGCCTCGGCGGGCGACAGCGGGCGTTGTTGAAAATCCATGAAGCGGGGTTTGGAGGGAGTCGATGGGGTGTCTGGGGTCATTACACTTCTCTGCCATGTCTGGCGCTACAAAAAATTTGGTTATTTTGATCTCTGGCGGCGGCTCCAACATGGCAGCCATCGTCAAAGCATCTCAGCAACGTGCGTGGGCAACGCGCGTGGGCGCCCGCGTCGCCGCGGTGATCAGCAACAAGGCGGATGCCGGTGGTTTGCGCTGGGCCCGCGAACAAGGTCTGGCCACCGCCGTGGTGGATCACAAGGCTTACGACAGCCGCGAGGCTTTTGACGCGGCGCTGATGCAGCGTATCGACGCGCAAGACCCCAACGGTCAACCGGCGTTGGTGGTGCTGGCGGGATTCATGCGCATCCTGACCCCCGGCTTTGTGGCGCACTACGCCGGGCGGCTGGTCAATATCCACCCCAGCCTGCTGCCCGCTTTCACGGGTTTGCACACCCACCAGCGCGCCATCGAGCAAGGTTGCAAGTTTGCGGGTGTCACCGTGCACCAGGTGACGGCGGAACTCGACCACGGCGACATCCTGGACCAGGCGGTGTTGCCGGTGTTGCCGAGCGACACCGCCGACACCTTGGCTGCCCGGGCGCTCACGCAAGAGCACATCATCTATCCCCGCGCGATCGAGCGGCTGCTGGCGCGGTTGGGATAGGGCTTGCAAGGGTCGTTCGCGGAGAAGTTGGCAGACCCGGCTTTGCCGCGCAGCGGGCCGACCCGATCCCTTTACATCGATTTGTGAAACACCAGACCGGCGTGCTCGCGCATGGCGTGGAATTTGATCTTGGGCCAATTGGCCTCCACCGCACGCAGGGTGGCCGAGTGATCGACCAAGAGCGTGGGCGCGTCCACCGCGTCCAGCGCCACGCGGTGGCTGTTGGCGTCGATGAATTTTTTCAACTCGATCTCGCCACCGTCCTCGGGGGCGCAGGTCACCCAGCGCGCCACTTGGTATGGGCTGCCCATGATGCGAGCCTTGACCCCGTATTCGTGTTCCAGCCGGTGTGCCACCACCTCGAACTGCAATTGACCCACCGCCCCCAGCAGCAACACCGAGCCGGCGACCGGGCGGAACACCTGGATCGCGCCTTCTTCGCCCAGCTGGGTCAGGCCGGCGCGCAGTTGCTTGGAGCGCAGCGGGTCGGCCACTTCCACGCTGCGGATGATTTCCGGGGCGAAGAAGGGCAGGCCGGTGAACTGCAGCGATTCGCCTTCGGTGAGCGTGTCGCCCAACTGCAGCACGCCGTGGTTGGGAATGCCGATGATGTCGCCGGCAAAGGCCTCGTCCAGCAGTTCGCGCCGTTGGGACAGAAAGCTCACGACGGTATTGGGGCGCAGATCTTTGCCCGATCGCACCACCTTGAGTTTCATGCCGCGTTCGAAATGGCCGCTGGCCACGCGCACAAAGGCGATGCGGTCGCGGTGAGCCGGGTCCATATTGGCCTGGATCTTGAACACCACGCCGCTGAATTTGGATTCTTCGGGGTGCACCACCCGCTGCAGGGCGGGGCGCTCTGCCGGCGGCGGCGCCAGGTCGACCAGCGCGTCCAGCACTTCGCGCACGCCAAAGTTGTTCACCGCCGAGCCGAACAGCATGGGCGTTTGTCTACCGGCCAGGAATTCGGCTTCGTCAAAGGCGGTGGAGGCACCGGCCACCAGTTCCAGCTCTTCGCGTGCCTGTTCAAAGTCGCTGCCAAAGCGCCGGGCGCTCTCGGGGTTGTTCAGGCCGGACATCACCTCTTCGTCACCACCTCGGCGGTCGTCACCGGCGGCGAACACCCGCATCTGGTCGGTGCGGCGGTCGTACACGCCGCGAAAGGTCTTGCCCATGCCCACCGGCCAGGTGAACGGCACCACGGTCATGCCCAGTTCGCGCTCGATCTCGTCCATCAGATCCAATGGCGCCTGCACTTCGCGGTCCATCTTGTTCACGAAGGTCAGGATGGGCGTGTTGCGCGCGCGGCAGACCTGCAGCAGACGCCGGGTCTGTGGCTCCACGCCGTTGCCGGCGTCGATCACCATGAGCGCGGCGTCCACGGCGGTCAGCACGCGGTAGGTGTCTTCCGAAAAATCCTGGTGACCCGGGGTGTCGAGCAGGTTGATCACGCAGTCGCGGTATTCCATCTGCATCACCGAGCTGGCGACCGAAATGCCGCGCTGCTTCTCGATCTCCATCCAGTCGGAAGTGGCATGGCGCGCGGCTTTGCGGGCCTTCACGCTGCCCGCGATGTTGATGGCGCCCGAAAACAGCAGCAGCTTTTCGGTCAGCGTGGTCTTGCCCGCGTCGGGGTGGGAAATGATGGCGAAGGTGCGGCGGCGCCGGACCTGGTTTGCAATGTCGGACATAGCCTTGCATTATCCCGCGAGTCGCAAGGACCCCATGACAGGACGCATCCGGCGTGCCAAGGGCAAAAACGCCAGCGACAGCGCGCAACCGGCTTTGCCGGGGCGCAGGGGGCGACAATAGGGCCATGCACCCCAAAGCCTTGCTGGACGAATGCGCCGCACTCATGGAACTGGTTTTCCGGTTCGACCACCCCACCGATGCCATTTTGGCGCGCTATTTCCGCGAGCACCGTTCACTGGGCTCGCGCGAGCGCGCCACCCTGTCCGACACGGCGTACGCAGCGGTGCGCCAGAAGCTGCGCTTCGAGTGGTTTGCCCGTTCGGGCAGCGGCTCCAAGTGGCGCCGTCTGGCGATCCTGGCCTTTCCCGGCGACCGCGATTTTCTGAAGAGCGCCTTGACCGAGCCCGAAAAGACCTGGCTGGACCACTGCGATCGGGTCACGGACGCGGACCTGATGGCGCCGCACCGGCACAACTTGCCCGAGTGGCTGGCCGAGTCGCTGCGCGAGCAGCTGGGCGCTGAATTTGATCCGCTGGTGGCCAGTCTGGACCAGGGTGCCACCCTGGACCTTCGGGTCAATTCGCAGAAAAAGAAGCGCGACGCCGTTCTGGCCGATCTGCGCGCCGCTGGCCTGGCGTGCCAAGCCACCCCGTACTCACCGCTGGGTATTCGCCTGGAAGGCAAACCCCCGCTGGCCAAACTGCCCGCCTTCGTGAATGGTGAAGTCGAGGTGCAGGACGAAGGTTCGCAACTGCTGGCCTTGTTGGTGGACGCCAAGCGGGGCGAGATGGTGGTGGATTTTTGTGCCGGCGCGGGCGGCAAAACCCTGGCCATGGGTGCGGCCATGCGCAACAGCGGGCGCTTGTACGCGTTCGACACCTCGGCGCACCGGCTGGACGCGCTCAAGCCCCGGCTGGCCCGCAGTGGCTTGTCCAACGTGCACCCGGTGGCGATTGCGCACGAGCGCGATGACCGCATCAAGCGCCTGGCCGGAAAAATCGACCGTGTGCTGGTCGACGCACCCTGTTCGGGTCTGGGCACGCTGCGGCGCAGCCCCGATCTGAAATGGCGCCAGACGCCGCAAACGGTGGCGGCCCAAGCCGAGCTGCAGCAAGCCATCCTGCACAACGCGGCGCGTTTGCTCAAACCCGGCGGCCGCCTGGTGTATGCCACTTGCAGCTTGCTGAAACAGGAAAACGAAGCGGTGGCCGAGGCCTTTTTGGCCGCGCATCCCGAATGGGAAGTGGTCCCGGTGGGGGGCTTGCTGGCGGACATCCACGTAGACGCCGGCGCCGAATTGACGACCGGACCCGAAGGTCAATGGCTTCGCCTGTGGCCGCATCGGCACCACACCGACGGATTTTTCGCCGCCGTCTGGCGCAAAAAAGATTGAGAAAGCAATCCAAAAGCAGTCAGTTGATGTGTTTTTGTCGGCCGTTCACGTGGCGTTCACACACCCGTGCTGGTGTTTTTGCCCCCTGGCTCGTAAAATGCAACGTTGCGCTGGGCCTATCTCTTGAGGGTGCCGGTTCTGTATTTGTGCGCCACTGCGGCGCCGACAATTGGGAAATCAATGACTGCTTCTGATTCCGGATTCTTTTCCACCTCCTGGGATGGCTTGATCCAGCTGCTGGCCGATGGCTTGACCGGTGCCACTTGGTGGCAGATGGTGTTGGTGGCCCTCGTGCTCACCCACATCACCATCGCCAGCGTGACCATCTTTTTGCACCGCCACCAGGCGCACCGCGCCTTGGACCTGCATCCGATCGCCTCGCATTTTTTCCGCCTCTGGTTGTGGTTGACCACCGGACAGGTGACCAAGGAGTGGGCGGCCATCCACCGCAAGCACCACGCCAAATGTGAGCAGGCGGAAGATCCGCACAGCCCGCACGTGTACGGCATCAAAAAAGTGTTGTTCGAAGGCGCCGAGCTGTACCGCGCCGAGTCGAAGAACAAGGAAACCATGGCCCGCTACGGCCACGGCACGCCGGACGACTGGATCGAGCGCAACCTGTACACCCGTTTTTCGTGGCAAGGCGTGGGCTTGATGATGATCATCGACATCGCCTTGTTCGGTGCCGCCGGTCTGGCGGTCTGGGCCTTGCAAATGGCCTGGATTCCCATCACCGCAGCCGGCATCATCAACGGTGCGGCCCACTACTGGGGCTACCGCAACTTTGAGGCCCAGGACGCCAGCGCCAACATTTCCCCTTGGGGCATCTTGATTGGCGGCGAAGAGCTGCACAACAACCACCACACCTATCCGACCTCGGCCAAGCTGTCGGTCAAGCCCTACGAATTCGATATCGGCTGGATGTATATCCGCCTGTTGCAAATGGCGGGCTTGGCCACGGTCAAGAAGACGCCGCCCAAGATGGCCTTTGGCGATGTGCGCCCTGTGGCCGACGCGAAAACGCTGGAAGCCATCATTGCCAACCGCTATGAAGTGATGGCGGGTTATGCGCGCGAAATGCGTTCCGCCTGCAAGCGTGAGATCGAAACCATGCGTTCGCGTCGGGGTGATGCCACCGTGCTGGAAGCCGCACGCCGCTGGCTGCACCGCGACGACGACAAGGTGCCCGCCAGCGTCAAGCCCCAGCTCGCGCAGGTGCGCGCCGAGCATCCCGTGCTCGACAAGATGGTGACCATGCGCGAAGAGTTGCGCGCTTTGTGGTCCAGCACCACCTCCACACGCGACCAACTGGCCGCCGACCTGCAAGCCTGGTGCCGCCGCGCCGAAGAGAGTGGCATCGTGGCGCTGCGCGACTTCTCCGTGAAGCTGCGTTCGGCACACGCCTGACAGGGCTCGCCCCCTTCAACGGGGGGCGGCGTTGGCCAGACCCAGACCTGCAGCGTTCTGGGTTGACCCTCCTCTGAAGATTCTGCGCATTTCGTTCACCTTGCCCGGTCGTACGCCACGTTTCAAGGTGGCGGGCGCGTGAAGCAAGGGGCGGAG